>CBDUII010000267.1:0-4251 GCA_965367285.1 uncultured bacterium | reverse complement strand
AGTTTATCTTTAACTTCATCTAATTTAAAAGGTTTTATTATAGCTTCTATTTTTTTCATTTATTCTTCGCCTTTCGTCAAGTTTTCACAAAAAAAATATAATACCTGTTCTGTAAATGGATCTTTTTTAACAAATCAAAATACCATAAACCTGAATTTTTGTAAACTCTTTAGTGGATTCTATTGTAAACGAAATAAATCAAGTGTAATCCTTTGTGTCATTCCCGACTTGATCGGGAATCTATTATAAAAAATCTTGACGAAGTTGTATATTTATATAATTACATCGTATTGTTTTGAAAAGGTGAGTTATGTCTAACTCTGTCGTAACTAATTTAAGGCTGCCGGAGGAAGATTTAAAAGAACTTTAAGTATAAGGCTATTGAAGAGAGGAAAAGCGTAAACCAACTTGCGCGCGAAGCAATTAAATATACCTGTCCAGGCAAAAACAGTCTGAATTGCCCGGAAAGGACGCGTTTGATAATGTTATAGGCATTGTCAGGTCAGGAATTAAAGACGGCTCTGTAAAACACGATCAATATCTGTATGGCACAAAAAAATGAAGATTTTTATAAACACAGGCGCTTTTATTGCCATTGCTGACGAAAATGATAAGCACCACCGGACGGCTAAAGAATTCTATTATCAAATTAAAAATAGTGGGGGTAAATTTATTACTACTTATCAATTATAAAATAAAAACCGCACCAACATGGTTGATGCACTCCAAATAAGTTGATAATTGTCAATTGATCATCGATAACTGCTTACCCCTCATGCCTTAGAGTTTGAAGCGGTTTGTTTTTCAAAATGCTCCAGCTCGATAAAAGTCCTATAGCCCAGACTAAAAAAACAGTAGCCATAACAGCAATAATGATTGGCAGAGGTCTGAACGTCCAGTCAAGCCGAACTAAATGCTTGTCGATGCCGTAAGAAAAAAGAATTGAAAGCAAAGACCCTACTCCGCCCGCAATGAGGCCCAACAATAAATATTCATATCCCAAAATTCCAGCGATGTCCCTTTTTGTCGCCCCAACAGTTTTGAGAATAGCTGCTTCGCGCATTCTCCGAAATTTGGTAGAAGCAATAGCGCCGGATAAAATGACAAGGCCGGTGGCGATTGTAAAAACAGAGAGCATTCGAACTAAAAGAGATATACGATCAAGAACTTCCCGGGCTCTCATCAATATCTGCCGGGTACTAATTGCCGTTACATTCGGCAATGATTCTACCACAGAAGTTTGCAACGCCAGTTCATCTTCCTCAGGAACCTGCGCTGTTGCCACAAAATTATGAGACAGATTTTTTGCGGATCCCGGAGAAAGGATCATATAAAAATTTGTCCGCCGGTTGTTCCAGTTGACCGTACGAATCGAGGTAACCGTGGGAGTGACAAAAGTCCCCTGTACATTTAAAGTAACTTGAGAGCCTAAAGAAACACCAAAGGTATGAGCAGCATCTCTTTCTACAGAAACTGTGGGGAAATTTTCTTCAGATTTTCCCCACCACTTTCCTTCAATTATAGTGTTTTCGTCCGGTAGAGTATCCGTATAAGTCAAAACAAATTCCCGGTGGAAAAATCGTTTAGTTCGTTGATTGTCAAACTTCATCCCTTTAATCGGTTTACCGGCTACCGCGTGAAGCCGTGAACGAATTATCGGGACCATGTCGGTTAAACGGGCTTCAGGTATCTTTTTAACAGAGTTTTTAAAACGTTTAACCTGATCCGGCTGAATATCAATAAAAAAGAAGCTGGGCGCATCCACAGGGGCGCTTTTATTGATAAAATCGAGTAAGTCAGATTGAATAAGCTGAACCGTAAGAATCAGCATGACGCTTACTCCAACGGCAGTTACGATAGACACTGCCTGGCTGTGAGGGCGGTAAATATTTGCAATACCATATCGAATTACTATACTTCGTGGTTTAGGCAGTCTTTTCAATAATTTTAAAATCACACGGGTAATGAAAATTAATATTGCTGTCGCTCCAATCATACCTGAGAAAAAAATGAATCCGGCTTTCAAAGATCCCGCCTGCCAAAACGTGATAATTGCCAATCCCAATCCCAATATAACAACAGCCGGCAAACGATCCGGATAAAGGGTATTAAAATTCCGGAGTATAAATAACCATTTATTTCTATATGGTTTCATTGCGGTTGAAACACCTAATCCGCTTTCATTATCATCCTGACGGAATAGCATTGCCGGAGGTGTGCGTCTGGCGTTAAGCAATGGCCATATAGAAAAAATAAAGGTGGTAACCATTCCCAAAATTAATGCTTCAAACGCCGGCTTCCAAACCCACTGGTTAACAATGACAACATTGAAGTATCGGTTAATTCCGGATGCAACCAATCCTTGCAGACCAAAGCCACCCGCAATTCCAAGCAAACTGCCTGTTAAACCTAAAAGCATAACCTGAATTAAATAAATTTTTAAAATTTGGTGAGTTTGCACTCCAAGACATTTTAAAATTGCAATATTTATACGTTTAAGGTGTAAAAAGGTACTTGCTATCATTGCAATACCAACACCGCCTACAAGTAAAGCAATAACTCCAATTGATCCGAGAAACAGTTCAAACCTTTTAAGAGATTCTCTTAACGCGGGCTGGGCTTCTTGATAGGATTGAATTCTTACGCCAGAACCGGAGAATCCCATTTCCAATTCATTTACAAGAGGTTTTACTGCCATACCCTCCGGAATTTTTACTTGAGTTCTGTACCGAATACGACTTCCCGGCTGGATTAGTTTTGTTTCATCGAGTATTTTTGATGAAATCATTACTCTCGGGCCAAGGCTAAAAACAGTAATCGCGCGATCCGGTTCACGTTTGATCACGCCACTTACGCTGAGCCTTTTTTCTCCTAATTGGAAATGATCACCTATTTTCAGATTACTTTTAACAAGAAAAGATTTTTCTACTAACGCGCTGTTGCCGAGCAGCAATGTCTGGAAAGGTGCATCGGGAGAAACCTCCATATTGCCGTAATAAGGATAATTTTTCGGAACGGCTTTTAATTCCACAAGCATTGAAGATGAAGGCCTGTCTTCTGCTGATTCAATCAATGCCATGGCTTTTAGTTCCACAACAGTTTGAATATGAACACGCCCCTCTGCTAATTGCGTCACAATTTTTAATTCTTCATCCGAAAGGGGCCAGCTTCCCCTGATTTCTATATCAGAGGCTATCAAGCTTTTTGATTCTCCTTCAATCGAGTTAGCAATGTTTGTGGAAAAACTTTTAACCGACATCACTGCCCCAACTCCAATGGCAATACATGCTATAAAGAAAATTAACCTGTGCCAGGACCCGCGGCACTCCGCCATAACGAGTCTAAAAATCACAGTGATGGTTTTACTTTTCATTATTTTAATCCTAAAAATCTGCGCTCATCTGCGTCCAAAATAAAGTTCCTGCCCTATTAATTATGAAGCAGTATCGGAAACAATTCGCCCATCCTCTAATCCAATAATCCTTTGAGCTCTTGAAGCAATATCCAGCTCATGGGTAACCAAAACCAACGTTACTCCATGCTGATTATGCAGTTTTTCAAGAAGGTCAATAATTATCTGGCTATTAGCGCTATCCAGGTTGCCGGTAGGTTCATCGGCTAATATAAGTTTAGGGTTGTTTACAAAAGCTCGAGCCACTGCTAAACGCTGCTGTTCACCCCCTGAAAGCTGACCCGGATAATGATTCAACCGATGGCTGAGATCCACAGAATTTAATGCTTCTTTTGCCTTTTCTTCAGAATGATTTCCGCTGCTCAATTCACAGGGAATTGATACATTTTCATGTGCTGTAAGAGTTGGTATCAAATAAAAGTTTTGAAAAATGATCCCTACTTTTTGACCACGCAGGCGGGCTAATTGATTTTCATCTAATTGCGTTAGATCTTTGCCATCAAGAAAAATACGCCCGTTCGTTGGAAAATCCAATCCTGCCATAAGACCCAATAAAGTGGATTTCCCGCTTCCGGACGGACCTGTAATAGCGATGAATTGTCCGGCTGGAATATGAAGATCAAGGTTATTAATTATTCTTACTTCTTGACCGCCACCGTGCAATGATTTGTATAAGTTTTGAATCCTGATCAAAGTAATGTCTCCTTAAAACATAAAGCGGAGAGGCTCCACAACCGAATGGAGCTTCCGCTCCAGCAAGCAAACAAAAAAACTTGCTCAGCTTTGCATAAGCCGCTGTAAAAAAACAAAAGCTAAACAGCGGGGCTAAAAAAGAAAGA
>CBDUII010000266.1:0-4283 GCA_965367285.1 uncultured bacterium | reverse complement strand
ATGGAAAAGATTTGGAAGCATTTTCAAAAGCAGGGAAAACAGTAAGAGACAATCTCGGGGAGAAGCTTTACTCAAGAGAGATGTTAGAAAAGATTAGTTAATCTTGTAATTCTTTTACAATAAAAAAATACCAAGTAATCAGGAAAATAATTAATCAGTTAGTCACAGACCTGGTTTCACAAACCCTGGGAAATATAAAAAAGCGCAATATTCAAAAACCAGAGGACGTTAGGAACTGTTCAGTAGCGATAGTTTCATTCAGCCCTGAAATAGAAGAAAAAAATTCAGAATTGAAAAAGTTTCTGTATAAAAACCTCTACAAACACCACCGCGTTGTCAGGATGGAGTTAAAAGCTGAGAAAATAATAAAAGAACTCTTTGAAACCTATCTGAACCGCCATGTAGTTTTGCCGCCGAAAGTGCAGCAGGAAATGGAGAAGGAAGCAAAAGAAAGGGTTGTTTGCGATTATATTGCCGGTATGACAGATAGGTTTGCCATGGATGAGTATAAAAAACTGTTTGATCCATACAGCAGGGTTTAAATTTATTCTATATTAACCTACAAGATGAAAAAAGAGAATCCCATCTCATACAATAAATTCAATTTTTTCAAATGGATAAATGTTCATTTCCTGTTAGTTTCCATCTCTCTAACAATAGCAATTTCTTTTAGATTGAAAGACATCAGTAGAGATATTGTAATGCAAGACGAAGCAACCTCTCTGATTTTTTTCATATTACCTCCTTTGAAGTCGTATGCTTTTACGGATTATTTTATGCCTAATAACCATATTTTCCACTCTATTTTATCCAATTTATCTATTCAACTTTTCGGTAATAATGAGTTAGCATTTCGATTTCCTGCTTTAATATCAGGTATTTTAGCTGTAGGGCTTATTTATTGGTGGGTTTTATTAATTTATAAATCGAAAGAGATAGCTTTTCTTTCTTCTTTATTTCTTGCTCTTTCCCCCATACATATTGCTTATTCTCAAACAGCGAGGGGATATTCTCTTATTATATTCTTTTCACTTCTATCTTTATTGTCATTCTATAAAATTCTCGAAAATTTAAAGAAGGGGTGGGTGGTAGTTTTTATTATTAGCAATATCCTTAATGTTATTACTATCCCCAGTAGTCTTTTTTTTGTAGTTTCACAGTATATTTCATTAACCATTATTTATGTGGTATTTAAATCGAATCTCTATAAATTTGATTCCGAAACAAGGCAATATGTGGAAAAAATTTCTATCAAAAGGATAATGTGTTTTTTCTTTATTATCTTTTTGCCAATTTTATTACTTTATGTTCCTCTTTTAGATCAGATGCAAGCTCAAGCTGCAAAAGAAGGCCATCACTTATTAAAGGATATACTACCTCCATTGTTTAAAGGTAATTTGCTGTTAGGTCTTCCAAAATCAATGCTATTAATTTTTTTCTATGGTTGCTGGTGTTTATATATAAAAAGTAAATTTTGGGGTTCTTTTTTATTCTTGTTATTCGTTTTGCCGTTTTTTAGCGCGGTCATTGGAGTAGGAGGTCCTCCTCGAGTTTATTTGTTTTGTCTGCCTTTTTTTATTCTATCCTTAATGGTTGGTCTTTACGAAACAATAAAGATGATATTAAATATTTTATCAAATAGAATTAAGATTTCCTTACAAACAAAAAAGATTGCAACTTTAACCTCGATTCTATTAATTTTCATTCCAATAATTATCTTCTTAGAGAAGAATTATTATCCCCAATACAATTCTTTTAAATATAAAAAGCTAAAGTCATATATAAGTAAATTTGACCATATAAATAACCTTATTTTTAAGCCTGGGGGGTTAGAATTTGATTATTATTTAGACAATTTAATAGAACGAAATGCCTTAGGGATTTTATATAGCGGTAACATTAATAATATTTATTTAATCAAACCATCGATAGTCGGATTAAAAAAGCTTAACTTAGAGAATTATGTTTATAATTTAGGCAGGGGAAATTATTTGCTTCTCAATGAATTTAAAGATTTGAATTTAAAAGCAAAATACGATTTTGATATCCTTCGTGGCGGGGAAAAACCGCTTAGTTATAGGCTATATAGACTGCAACCTTCTAATGTAAAAAAAATAATAAATAATAATTTTATGAAGACAGAATGGATTCAGTTAGAGGGTAGACGAAAAGTTAAAGCAAGATATCATTCTCTTTTAAATCAAATAGAAATAGAAATTGATCAAGAAGTGAGTAGCTCTTTGCCAAATGATTCGTTAATATATGCAAATCCGTCTTTAAAGTTAAAAGTAGCTAAAAAAGGATTTGTTTTTATTATTTATGCCATTACTTATCCAAACATATCTAAATACTTGCTATTTGAACCATTGACTCCATCGATTCTAACCAGAGGTGAAAAAACAAAAGCTTTTATTCATCAGCCAAAATTTTCAATGGACAGAACTGTTAGTGGTTTTGATTTTTATGGTAATCGTTTATGGTACATTATGCAAAAAATTGTACCGATGGAAAAAGGAGATTATGACTTAACTTTAGGATTTTGGGTTCGGGGATTATTAGATGGTGCTGGAACTGGAAAGCATAAATATCTTGTGAGAAATTTACAGGCATACCTTGTGGAATTTTGATCAAATCAAAATATGTTTGATCTGAGCACAATGATTAAAAAAAGTAGTAAAAGTTAAAAATTAAGATGATTATAGGAATTCCAAAAGAGATTAAAAAAGATGAATATCGTGTCGGAATAGTCCCTGCCGGTGTAAAAGACCTTGTTTCTAACGGACACAGGGTGCTTGTTGAAAAAAATGCCGGCATGGGAAGCGGGATTATAGATGCGGAATTTAAAATGGAAGGGGCGGAAATATTAGACAACCCCGCGGACATCTATTCTCAGGCGGAAGTGATCATAAAGGTCAAAGAGCCGATTCCATCTGAATATGAATATTTAAAAAAAGGGCAGATTTTATACGCCTTTCTCCACCTGGCGACTGCCAGAGAACTTACAGGAGCACTTCTGACACAGGAAATCATTGGCATTGATTATGAAACTGTTGAGCTTGAGAATCGTTCATTACCTCTTTTAATACCCATGCGTGATGTTGCCGTTCGAATGTCTATTCATGAAGGTGCAATATAACTGGAACGGGAAAAAGGGGGTAGGGGAATACTGCTAGGAGGTGTTCCGGGAGTTAAACCGGGAAGTGTTGTTATCTTTGGCGGCGGAATAGTCGGCTCAAATGCCGCCAGAATGGCGGTTGGGACAGGAGCAAACGTCACTCTCCTCGATATAAACCTGGAAAAACTTCGCTATTTGGACGATGTCTTTGGAGGTAGAATTACTACCCTCAGTTCCAACAGTCACAATATCTTAGAATCTATAAAAAAAGCAGATCTTGTGATCGGCGCTGTATTAATCACCGGCGCAAAAGCGCCAAAGCTTATAACACGCAAAATGCTTAAACATATGCAAAAAGGGTCGGTGATTATCGATGTCTGCATTGACCAGGGAGGATCATTAGAGACGTCCCGTCCTATCACGCACAGCAATCCTACCTATATAGAAGAAGGGGTAATTCATTATTGCGTTACGAATATGCCCGGAGCAGTTGCGCGCACATCTACATTCGCGTTAACCAATGCCACATTTCCTTATGCCCTTGAACTTGCGAATAAAGGGTTTAAAAAAGCCATTGAAGGAAACAGCGCCTTAAAAAAAGGTGTGAACGGTTATAAAGGAGAAGTAACTCATCCCTCAGTTTCCAAAGCCTTAAACCTGCCTTGTACTCCGATTGAGAAAATTTCAAGAGAGGTGAAATAGCTGTCAGCCTTCAGCTCTCAGTTCCTGATCCCTAACAGAATAATTTCCCTATTGAGAGGGGTGGACGCATAGCGTAAGGGGTGTGTTGCTTGTGTCTTTCTTGACCGCGGATGCTGATTGCTATTTCTTATCTACTCAAGGAAGGATTTGATCTGTCGTCTTTTTTTCGTAATAGTCGTTTGCTTTTTTATAAATCTCTTTTACACTCATTCCATTAAACATTTCATCCTGGAGTTTCATGTAATCCCTTTTTTCCGTGATAACTTGAGATAGGAACCTTATGGTATTCACCTCGCCCAGGTTTTTAAATAAAATATTCAATCCTTTTTTCCTTATTTCCGTGTCTTTTGTGAGTTCTTCCATTTTATTTTACCTCCATATCTTCAACAAACCTTACAGGGTTCATTATTTTTCAGCAGTTCCCGAATAGCCATGATCCCCCCAGAATAGAGGATTTATGTAAATT
>CBDUII010000265.1:0-4288 GCA_965367285.1 uncultured bacterium | reverse complement strand
AGGTTCCGGGTTGACAGGTTCAAGGTGAAAATGATAAAATGTCAATGTTCAATGGTTACTAAGCAATTGACAATGCACTACAATTTGTTGGCTATTTTAAATTGAGAGTTGAGAATTAAGAATTGGTAATTGAGAATTGAATTTCAGGTGAACCTTTTAACCCCTTTCCAAGGAGGAACAAAGATGTTTGAGAAAAAGACACTTTTATTAGTTGAAGACAATCCTGATGATGAGCTGATGACTATCGAAGCTCTAAAAGAAAGTAATATTGCCAACGAAGTGATAGTAGTACGAGATGGCGCGGAAGCGCTCGATTTTTTATTTGCTTCCGGAGCCTATTCCGATCGTGATGCAAACATTATGCCGGCTGTTATCCTGCTGGATTTAAAACTGCCCAAGTTAGACGGTCTGGAGGTGTTGAAACGTTTGCGTGCCGATAAAAGGACACAAATCATACCGGTAGTCATACTTACATCTTCCGATGAGGAGAAGGATATGATCAACGGATACAAGTTGGGGATCAACAGCTATGTCCGCAAGCCGGTGGATTTCGACAATTTTTCCAAGGCCATAAAACAATTAGGATTGTATTGGATGATCTTGAATGAGACACCTCCAAGGTAGGAGCAAAAGCATAATGCACAATTGAAAACGGTCAATTCTCAACGCTCAACGGTTACTGCGCGATAGTTTAGGTTCGTTGAGCATAAGCATTGAGAATTGAGAATTGAGAATTGAAAGTAGGTTTTCTCTATGGCTGAAAAACTACGTGTCCTAATAGTTGAAGATTCGGAAGACGATGCTCTGCTCATTCTTAATGAAATAAAAGAAGGTGGTTACGACCCGAAGTTCGAGTGTGTTGAAACAAAGGAAGCTTTTTTATCGGCGCTAAAAAAAGGAGATTGGGATATCATTATCTCTGATTACTCCCTGCCGAAATTCAGCGGCCTGGACGCCGTTAAGCTTTTAAAAGAAAGTGGAATCGACCTGCCCTTTATCCTTGTTTCCGGCGCAATCGGAGAAGAAATAGCCGTGAAATCCTTTCTGGCAGGGGCGCATGATTTTATCGTAAAAGGGAAATGGGAGCGATTTGTCCCGGCTATAAAACGTGAATTGAAAGAAGCAAAAATCAGGCAGGAATACAAACTTGGAGAGGAGAAACTAAAGAAAAGTGAAGAACGCTATCGTTCTTTCATGAAAACAGCCACAGATGCAATTATTTCAGCCGATAGTGATGGGGACATTATTGACTGGAACAATGGAGCTCAAGCCATTTTTGGCTATAAAGAAGAAGATGTGTTGGGCAAATCACTCACCATGCTAATGCCGGAAAGATACAGGGATGCTCATAAAAAGGGACTTCAACACGCAAAGACAACCGACAAATTTAATCTAAAGCGAAAAACAATAGAACTACAGGGAATCAGGAAAGACAATAGCGAGTTTCCCATGGAAGTCTCTTTTAGTAAGTGGCAAATAGGTAAAGATTTTTTTTTAAGTGGTATTATTCGTGACATCACCGAGCGCAAGCAATTAGAGGAAAGTTTAAAAGAATCCGAAGAAAGATACAAAGACCTGTTTTTAAAAGCACCCGTTTCCATTATTCTTGTAGATAAAACTGGTCAGATAATAGACGTCAACCCTTATCACCTATCTCAAATAGGAAAGAATAAAACCACCTCAAAAGACTACATAGGAAAGAATCTTATAACGCATCCAAGTGTTGTAAATGCGGGTCTTTCTGAACATTATGCATCAGTGCTTAAAGGGAAACCTTTTGATTTGAAGGAGGTGTGCGTTGGTGCAACAACGGGTGGCACTGAAGCTTATCTCCATGTCAATGGCTTTCCCCTTTCAAAAAGCGGCAAGTTGTTTGGGGCAATTTTTTTGCACGAAGACGTTACCGAGCGCAAGCGGTTAGAGAGAATGGAAACGCGTTTCGGCAGGATGCTTGAAACATCCCTGAACGAAATCTACATTTTCGATGCTGAAACACTGCGATTTATTCAAGTGAATCGAGGCGCCCAGCAAAACATGGGATATTCGATGGATGAATTCAAAGAGATGACGTCGCTTGACATAAAACCTGACTTCACACTGGAAACCTTTGAGAAAATTCGCCAACCCCTACGAAATGGTGAAAAAGAGATTATACAATTTACAACGGTTCATCGCCGTAAAGATGGATCGTTTTATCCTGTTGAGGCGCATATTCAACTTTCTTCCGGTGAATCTTCACCAGTTTTTGTCTCTATTATTCTTGATATCACAAAACGTAAGCGAGATGAAGAAAAGCTCAGGAAATTGTCGCAGGCTGTGGAACAAAGTCCAGCTTCAATTATTATTACCGATAATAAGGGGAATATCGAATATGTTAACCCTAAATTTTGTCAGTTAACAGGGTACTCTTGCAAAGAGGTTATTGGACAAACCCCCAGGTTTTTAAAGTCCGGTGATAAATCTCCTGAAGGGTACAAGTATCTCTGGGATACTATTAAATCCGGCAAAGAATGGCGCGGAGAGTTTCATAATAAGAAAAAAAATGGAGAGCTGTTTTGGGAGCAAGCAAGGATATCTCCCATAAAAGATCCGGATGGGAAAATTACTCATTTTCTTTCCATCAAGGAAGATATTACCGCACGTAAGAAGGCTGATGAGAAGTTACAGGAAAAGGAGAATCAGCTTCACCAGGCACAAAAAATGGAAGCACTCGGCACTCTTGCCGGGGGAATTGCCCATGATTTTAATAATATTCTCACTGCTATCATAGGCTATACGGAGATAACAATGGCTGCTTTGCCGAAGGAAAGCGATCTGATGAGCAACCTTGAACAGGTTTATAAAGCGGGTGAGCGAGCAAGGGATCTGGTTTCGCATATTCTGACATTTAGCCGACAAAGCGAACAAAACTTACTACCAGTGCAACTGCATCTGATTTTCAAAGAAGCTATTAAACTGCTGTGCGCGTCAATTCCATCCAGTATAGAAATACGTGAAGACATTACCAAAAAAGATGATGTAGTCAATGCCGATCCAACGCAAATACATCAAATAATTATGAATCTATGTACCAACGCCAGCCACGCTATGGAGGGAAAAAGTGGCGTATTGGGGATCATTTTACAACCTTTTTATGTGGATAAAGATTTTGCCGCATCACAAACTAACCTTAAAGAAGGGAAATACGTTAGATTGTCGGTAAGCGACACAGGGCACGGTATAGATAAAACCTCTATAGAACGGATATTTGATCCTTTTTTCACCACTAAAAAAGACGGGGAAGGTACCGGTTTAGGTCTTTCGGTGGTATATGGTATCGTACAACATATGGGGGGAACAATAACCGTTCATAGTGAACTGAAAAAGGGAACTGTTTTTCATATCTATTTCCCACGGGTAGATGAAGATAAAACAATGGAAACACCTGTGGTTGAGAGTATTCGAGGTGGAAGTGAGACCATTCTCTTAGTAGATGATGAACAAATTATTGTTGATCTGGAAACAAAAGCTTTAAAAAACCTGGGTTACCATGTAATAAGCACTACCGATAGTTTAAAGGCGCTGGAAATATTTCAAACTTTGCGAGAGAAGATTAACCTTGTCATTACCGACCAGACTATGCCAAATATGACCGGTGATGAGTTGGCGCGTAAACTCCTTAGTATTCGCCCGGATATTCCTATAATTCTGTGTACCGGCTTTAGTCAAATAATGACAGAGAAAAAGGCCAAGAAAATTGGAATTAGAGAATTCCTTAAAAAGCCTTTTCTAATTAAGAATCTTGCCGCTTCAATTCGACAGGTACTTGATTAACTGGCAATGCTTAATGCGTAATGCTCAATTGTTAATGCTCAAAGTACTGCCGGGAAATGAAATATCCGGAGCTTACGTTCTTATGAATGTTGAAGAGAATGGCATTGGAATGGAAAAGATATATTAAAACCGAAAAAAGTGAATATTAAAAAAATATTAGTGTATCTTCGCGTTCTTGGCGGCTAAAAAAAACTATGAAAAGGAAACCAAAACTATTAATAGTTGACGATGAGAAGTCTATTCTTGGCTTTTTACAGACAACTCTTCAAAAGGATTTTGAAGTTTTTCCGGCTGAGAATGGAGCAGAGGCTCTTGCTATATTTGATAAACACCATTTTGACATGGTACTCACGGATATTAGAATGCCGGGGATTGACGGGCTTCAATTATTACAAACCATAAAAAAATTATGCCAAAATTGTGAAGTCCTTTTGATGACCGGCTATGCTATTACTAACATGGAAATTAATGCCTT
>CBDUII010000264.1:0-4292 GCA_965367285.1 uncultured bacterium | reverse complement strand
CAATCAGGCGCGTTGTAGATTTCCTAATGCACAAAAACGTAGGAATGATTGAACCCGTAACGTAAACATCAAACACTCTGACTTTTTCTACTTCCGTTGCCCGTCCTGCCGCGAAGGATGCGGTGAGAATGCTTTTCCCCACTCCACCCTTACCGCCTCCTATCGCGATTATTTTTTTGTCAGAGATGCTAACGGCCCCCTGTGTTTCCTCTAACAAGGGGGGATTAAGTGAGGCCACTGGAGTCTCCCCTCGCAAGGAGGTATTGCCATTCTTAATCTCCCCTAACAAGGAAGACACCCCCCTAATCCCCTCTCGATGGGGGATTAGGGGGGTGTCTGTACTCGAACGCTTAACCGGCTGAGATATTTCACCAACAACATCCAGAAGATCCTTCGGGTCTAAAGGGCTGATAAGAATTTTGTTTGACAGCAAGCCAAGTTTATTTTCGTACACACTAATAAGATTGCGATCCGAAAGAGTTATAATAGGAGCAAAAGCATTTTCTACTTTTATTTTTTGCAGAAGTAGACATGGGTTTTTTTTAAAACCGATTATGTCAATTATCACTATTTTGTATTCTGCCTCTTCGAGTCTTTTTAAAATATTGTGAGTCTCTTTTAAGGCCTCAACCTTATAACCCCTGGCGGAGCGTATCTTTACTACAATGGCCCTCCGCACTTCATCCTCTCCGGCAACAAGAATAATATCTTTTCGGGTTTTGGATATGGGAGCAGCTATTTTATTTTCCTCTCTTTTTTTTATAATCATAGTTCCAAAGTTAAAAGAATATTTGACAGGATAACAGGATGAACAAGATAATAAATCCAGTCTATCCTGTTATCCTGTCTAAAAAATATCTGCAATTAATCCTCTTCTTTTTCCTCGGCACATGCCGCAAGATAAGCTCCTCTTGCCGAAACATACAAAGGCTCTTCTGCCAGACGCACATCTGATATCTCAATTGGAAAATTGGACTCACGCAGGATGTTATCGAATTTATCCCTGAACCCATCGGGCATGGCTGTTCCACCACTCAGCACTATGGGCATGGGTTTTTCTATCTTTGGCATATGTTCGGATTCTTCCATGGCCTCTTTCAGGTTCTGTATTAAAGTCATAATAACATCCTCGTAATATATTTGCAGCGCTCTTTCAACACGGTTTTTGGGTTCATCTATAAGGTTCAATGATTCCTCTTTTATGACACGCACCCGATTTGCTTGCTCTCCCACTGCGGCAGCGGTTGAACTGTCTATATAATCTCCCGCCTTTGCTACGCTGAAGGTGAGAACCGGAACAGACAGATAGGAGAGGCAGACATTGCATAGTCCTGCCCCGCAGCTAACGCCTATACCGGTATAGTTGTCTTTTTGCAATTCAGAGAGGACTACCAAAAACCCTTCATTTATCCCCTTTGCCATAAAGCCCAAAGACACAAAATAGCTTTTTAACAGAGTTTCATGAAAGACAGGGTTCACGTATTTTCCCCTTTCAGGACCCGGCATACTGAAACAAAGCCTTTCACCAAGGTTGTCAGGCCTTTTGACCATATTTTTTATCATATGTTCAATGACCATCGGTCCGTTTTCCTCACCGGGGTTCATGAGACCTGAAGCCACGGGCCTTCCCACCTCGCCATTGGTAATATTCGCGAAACTTCCTGCTCCATTTCCCATGATTACGAGTTCCCCTTCTCTCCGCTCATACTGCAGCTGGTTCTGCTCCAGCATACTCCTGGTAATATTTGAGAAAGGAACTGAAAAAAACGCGTTGAGCTGAGAGTTTGAAGTAAACTTCAACCCATCTTTGTGGAATTCAACAATTCTGCTTGTACCGACATCCACACCTACAGGTCCTTCTAACAGCTCTAATGCTGCTGAGCCAGGAGCACCTCCCCCGCTGCTTGACGAATCGTCAATACCTGCCGCCTCGTGAAGATCGTTTGTAGCATCGTTCTCATCCATAATATTTGCCTCCTTTCTAAATTTTAAAAGATTATCAAGTTAGATTCCCGATAAGAACATTCGGGAATGACACTTCCTGCTAACCTGTCATTCCCAGCATCCCAGCATGTCATTTCCGCACGCTCCCCGCTTAAAGCGTGCGAGGACAAGCTTTAGCTGGAATCTAATAAACATTGAAATTCCTATACATAAATTTATTCAGTTAAACTTACTATGCCGGTTCTCCGGATGTAGCAACTAATAAATTACTTATCTCCTCCATCGCCTCTTTGTAGCTCATCAGCTCTGTTTTCATAATATCTACCGCGTTATTGAGATGCTTTAACTCTTCCTGAGCGGTCTCAGCCCTCCTGGTATGCTCTTTACCGCTCTTTTCCAGTTCCGGAATTCTTTTTTTCAACCTCTCCAGTTGACCTGTGTCACTTTCATAAAGTTCTACTCTTTCCTTGAAGCTATTGTAGCCACTGATTTTCGTTTCCAGTTCAGTCCCGGCACTATTAACCTCTTCGATGATACCCCCCTTGCTTTTCATATGCTTTTCCAGTTCCTTTTCAATTTCAGCCGTCTTTTCCTTTAAACCATCTCTTTCATTTATCATGGTGTTGAGTTGGGTTTGCAGATTATCCACATCTTCCTTCGGTATTACAGTTTCGTTGAGAGAATCAGCCCTTTCATTGAAACTGCTTATTTCCTTACTTATGCCTTCTACTTCTTCATTTATATTATTTGTTTCCAACTCAACATTTGCTTTCAGTTGTTCATGACTGTCGAAATCGGATTTTAGTTTATTAATCTCTTCAACTGTTTCATTATTTTCCACGATCAGATTATTAAGTTCTTTCTTTTTAACTTCCAAATCACCCAGGTCTTTAATCTTTTCCGAAAGTGTTTCTATGTATTCTCTTAACTGATCTTTTTCAGGTTTCAGTCTTTGAAGTTCCTCTTCTTCCACTGCAAGTTTGGACTGCATGGTAGATGTTTCATTTTTAAATGATTCCATTTCGGGGCCTAACAGTCTAATCCTTGAATCAGCACTATCTCTCTCGGCCTCTAATTGTGCTATCTTTTTTGTCAAATCATCGACAGCAGAAATTTTTTCCTCCTGTCTCTCTACTTTTGATTTGAGCAGGTCTACTTCTGATTTCAGGGTAATAAATTTTGCTTCTACTTTATCTACTTCTTCTTTCAGTTTATTGTTATAAGCTGTTTTTCCCTCCAACTGGGGCTGTAGCTCCACAAACCCATTATTGCTATCCCTGGTACTATCTATTGCCTTCCTGATATCACCCGGAAGACTTTTTAACGAGATTTCCGCCTCCATAATTTCGGAGATTTTAGCAAGGCTTTCAATTACCTGTGTTTTTTTATCACGCACCTGGAGGCAAACCAGCTTGCTTTTTTCAATAGTTTTACGTTTTCTACCGTTGTCTTTCATAATCAAGTAATTCAGGGATCAAGGGACTGGGACCAGGAATCAGGAAAAACTGACCCCCGACACCTGATCCCTGACCACGTTTTACAAATACTTTTGTCCAATTTCCTCTATGGCTTCTTTATAATAATGCAGTTCAAGCTCCATACTGCCGATATCTTTTTTTCTTGCACCTATATCCGAGATCAGTTGTTCACACTTACTCTTTTCGTTATTGGCGCTTTCATCCAGGCTTTTTACTTTATTCAAGACATCTACGACAGGTTTGGATTTTTCTTCCAGGTCTGCTCTTTCTTTTTCTACGGCTGCCGTCTTTTCCTTAATATTTTCCAGTTCTTTATCCAGTTCTCCTGTTTCTTTCCCCGCAATCTCCATATTTGATTCCAAATCGCTCAGCTTCTGTGTCAGTTCATCCTTTTCCGCTGTAGGTTCTTTTAAAGCTTCATTCAGTTTATCCATTCTTTCTTTTCTGGTTTCCATATCTTCTATTTCTACTTCAAGTTTTCCCTTTTCCTGTTGGAGTGAAATGAAGCGATCCTGCAATTCTTTCTTCCTTTTATTCAAACCATCTACTTCTTTTCTGTTTTCTTCTCCTTTAAGTTTTATTTCTTCCATCTGGTTGTTTAATTCACCCTGCTCTTCTTTCGCGTTATTCTGTTTTTGCTGAATATCTTCTATGTACTGAATATGTTGTTCCCGTTCCACTTTTTCAGATTGCAACGCCGGTATATCTTTTTGTAACTCGCTTATTAAGTTTGCTGAAGTATTTAAGTTCTGTTCAAGATCGTTTCTTGTCCCGGCAAGTTATTTTTTTTCCGATTCCATAGTATTCAGTTTTTCCATGTGGGTTGCCATGCCCTGCGCTAAAGTGTTGACTTTATATCTCAGTCTGTCT
>CBDUII010000263.1:0-4309 GCA_965367285.1 uncultured bacterium | reverse complement strand
TATTTGAAATTACTCCGGAGAGTAAACAGGAAGAACACTGGGGCGCCGATGGCGGATAGGATAAGAAACCAGTGGAGTTTTCCAAATATCGCCAGAGCCACGACAAGATAAATAAAATCGCGCCGGGATAAATAATCCGCAATTTTAACCAATTTGTCTTTTTTCTCCTTCCGGCTTATGGACGTATAAAGAGGCCCTTCATCTTTCCCTGACCTCATGGTCATGGAATAAACCAGACCGGCCGTCAAAAGTGACCCGGCTATGGCAAACCCGCTGCACCATAAAGCGATCACTGAGCCGGTTGCCTTTTTCCATGCTAATCCTATTCCTAAAAATACAGCGGCATGAACAACGTTATCACCCCAGTAATCCAATAATCCTCCCCGGCGGCTTTCCATATACTTTAAGCGGGCAAGCTCGCCGTCGCATCCATCCGTAATTGAATGAAAAAGAAAAAGTAAAGCGCCAAAAACCTGCAAAGAAATATTTGGAAAAGAAAGAAGGAGCGCCCCTATCATACCGATCCCTATGCTAATCAGGCTCATCTGGTTTGGGGTTATGGAAGTATTTATCAGTTGGCGCGTAATAGCCAATGAAATTTTCCGGTTGAAATGTCGAGCCATAAAGCCGTCTGTTTCCTTTATCAGGCCGCGGTACAAGCTCTTTTCTACATGGGAAATATCTCCATGATCCGTTATCGTATGAAATTTTCTGCTATCCAAATCAAACGTAACAAAAGGATACTTTTTACTCAGTGTTTTCTGCAACAAATCAATATTTGACCTGGAACTTAACATTTGTGACAACCGGGAGATATCCGATACCCTGATGACCATTACAGGTGAGTTCTCTCCAGTTAAATACAAAGTGTCTTTTTTGTCCGGGGCAGGAACATCTTTTAAAAAGTCAACTGTTGGAAAAATATCCGGTTTGAGAAAAATAAATATTGAATCAGAACCGGCTGAGGCTTTTTCTAAAGATGGGAAGACCTGGCCTGGTGCATTAATTAATGATTTTTTTAAACCATCAGGATTATCATTATATAAAACTACTGTGTCTTTATACCCTGCTTTTTTTGAAATCCAGCATAACCGTTCAATGAATGTACGACCAGCGATTGAGCTAAAATAGAGGTATTCCACGGAAACAGGGTCTGATAGAGGAATAACAAGAACTTTGTTCATATTTAGATCGCAGAACACGCTCGCTAAACATTTTCAACTTCGCATTTTATCTCTGGAATTAATTCCATTAAATCGGATAATTGATTTATGGTCTTATCTTCAGGACAGCAAAGAGATTGGCTGGCAGATTTTTGATTTTTCAACCATATATGCGGCATTCCAACACCTCTGGCTCCCGCCATATCTCTATTTAGCGACTCTCCCACATAAATGGCTTGATGAGGGGACAGTTTTAAAGGTTTAAGCGCTTCATAAAAAATCTTCGGATCAGGTTTAAAATACCCTACCCTGCTGGAATCTATAATGACATCAAACAGCTTTTCCATCCCTACTTCCCGGATGATCTCCGGCAAATTACCAAAGAAATTGGAAATAATTCCTAATAAATAATTCTTTTTCAGGCACTCTAACACTTTACGGTTTTCTTCTAATTTGCTCAGGGAGTTTTGCAAAAATCTATCGGCAATTCTATATTGGAGAAATTTATTATCTACTTTCAGTCCTTGTAAAACCCTGCCAACCTGAAGCCGCAAAGTCTCCCTGAAAGACAGGTCGTCAAGCTTTTCGGTTAATATAGAATCGTCGGAATTATAAAAAGCGTGACCAAATTCCTCTTGAGAAACATTGATGCCCATATCCAGATAAAATGGGTAAAACCGGTCTTTATATGTAATCCCATCAGAATCAAGGGTGCCCCCAAAATTAAAAAAAATAGCCTTTATTTTATTATTCATTTCTCTACCACAGACTTTATAACACTGTTTTTTTGCAAAGTTTTCATGCAACTTATTTATTAAAAGAGATAAATCCCAAATATCAAAAACCTCTATTCCTGTCGCACGGACAAACGAATTTGTCCATGCCACCCCTGTCTACTGTCCTCCGTAATCTGCGTTCTATTCTTTTGTTGCGGCTCCGCCGCCTTAGGTCATCTGCTGTTTAACCGGCTCCGCGGTTTTATAAAACGCGCAAATACCCAGTCCCATAAATGCCCAGACAAGCTCCCTCATGCGTCTTAAGAGTCCTATTGTAAGACCGGTTTCTGCCAGCATCCCCAGCAGTTTAAAAATAAAAACCTTTCCCGCTTCCTGGGTTCCGATCCCCGCGGGCATAAAAAGAAAGCAGGTATTAATCACCAGGGACAAAGCTTCAATAGTAAAAGCGGTCATCAGGCTGACCGGCATTCCAAGGAATTTCAGAAACAGGTAGATTTCGATCGCGCCTATAGTCCAACCAATGACGCTGACAGACACTGAAAAATAAAAACGGCCGGACTCTGTTTTATAAAAATTAATTAATTGATCGTCTAATTTAAGCAGGTGGTGTCCTTTTTCCTCTATAAAATGGTTTTTTTTCCTATTTATCCTTTCAGGGAGTCTAATGCGATTAACCCATGTCATGAGGTTAGAAAATATCCCTTTTTTTTGCAGATAAAGAAAAATTAAAATGCCGGCAGAAAGCAAAGCTAAAACAACTCCCAGCGAGGCCTCTATAACCACGGGCATCTGATAGAAATAAAGAAAAACAAGAAGGCTGATAACCACAAACATGACCATACTGATGGCTCGCGTTGTTCTTGAAATAATTACAGAAGCGGTAGAGGAATGCGCGCCGGCATGGTGTCTTAATAGAAAAGCCCTTACGGGTTCTCCTCCTATCAATGTCCCCGGTGTAATATAACTAACAGACTCTCCCGCGATATTTGCGAAAAATACTTTAAGGAATCCGGGAACCCGGCCATTCAGGGAGTATTGCCAGGCCAAGGCAAAGAGCAGTTGTTGAATCAGTATGGGGAAAAACATTAAAAACAAAAACGCCCAGCCCATTGATATTATTTGATCTGTTATTGCCGTCAACCCGATCTTTTTTATTAAAAAATACAGTATGAAAAAACCGAGAAACAGGAGGACAATTTTTATTTTACCCATAAGAACCCTCTATAATTTGAGCCTAATAAATACAGACCAGATATTATATACTCCCCTGTCGAATATGTAAAAAAATAATGGCTTCTCAGGCAGTGTGAAATAGTAATTACAATAAATCGAGGAACAAAAGTTGGTATGAATTTGAAAGGCTCATTACAAGTTAGATTCCCGATCAAGTCGGGAATGACAACATGGCGCTGAATGTCATTCCCGCATCGTCTTTTGTCATTCCCTAAACCACAACATGTCATTCCCGCATGGTTTTAGAAGGAATCCATAAACATTGAAATTCCTATACGTTAAATTAACAATTAGCAGTCATCAATTAATGGGTTACTGTGTTTTAATCATTCCTGCATTCTCAAACCCGAATCCCAGTAATAATTACAATACTGCTCCAAGTATTGAAAATGTTTTTCTTCCTCAGCGGATAACGCCGCATAGAATTTCTTTTCCTTTTCATCTTCTGCTTCATCTGCCAATTCCCTGTACAGCTTTTTGCCTTTAATTTCTAAAGCCATGCAGAGATCAAGGAATTCCTTTTCATCAGTACTCGGTTTCATTGTTTTATCTATATTGTCCGCCGCGTTTTTAAAAATATCTTTCATCCCATCTTCTGATAAAACAGTTGCCTTATCCAACCAAGTGTTTTTTTCTTTTAGCTCTTTGTATATTGTTTTCAATTCTTCAATATGTTTTTTCTCTTCGTCTAATAGCGACCGAATAATTCCCCTGCAAAGATCATGTTCAATTTTTTTCAACGCCTTTGAATAAAACTCTATTCCTTCTTTTTCAAATTCTATTGCTTTATTTAAGATATCCGTTTCCATAAGGCAATCGTCCTTTCATTTTAATGACGGTTGATATTATACTCATTACTCTATAAAAACTTGTTTTTTGGAGAAGTTTCTTGATGATTCTCCAAGGCGGTAGCTCCTCTTGGTTGCGGCAACTTGCCGCTTTATGTAATTAGATAACATTTTTCAGGATTCAGTTTCTTTTTTTTACAGTGTTTTATATTTAACTTATTTAAAATAAACAGATTTTTGTGGTTGCGGCTTCGCCGCGCTGTGATCTGGGTGCACGACATATTTGCGGGTAGAAATTTACGCGCATGCTCTATCTTCCCAAAAATCTTCCCAACCGGTTACTAAAAAAGCAGCAACGTAACGCTATAATGTTATTAGCCCCTTTAAC
>CBDUII010000262.1:0-4335 GCA_965367285.1 uncultured bacterium | reverse complement strand
TGCTAATTGGGTTCAAGTAAGTGATTGGGTGACAATGGATAAACTAGAGAATGATAGATTTTTATGCCACATTGTCATCATCCGGATTGTGGCGGGCGTCTCTCGGTGGTGGGCGATGCATTCCATCCTCTTGTTGTACCGGTAGGTGCTGGACATGCCAATGAACGCTAAATTGGATGCAGTACGTTCCAGGAAATCTAAAAGACTGCCTACTGTTTTGAGTAGAAATGAGGTTGCGAGACTCATTAAGGCCATTGACGGAACCCATCAACTGATGGCTAAACTCCTTTATGGCTGTGGGCTGCGCTTGATGGAGGTACTTCGGTTGAGGGTTCAAGACCTTGATTTTGACAATAATCAGATACTGGTTCGCAACGGAAAGGGAAACAAGGATCGCTCCACTCTCCTTCCAGAACTCCTTCATGATCCTTTGAAAGCACATCTCGAAAGAGTAAAGGCCCTCCATGAAGAAGATATTTTAAAGGGATATGGCAAGGTCTTTCTACCGGATGCTTTAGCCAGGAAGTATACGGGCGCAACAATAGCATGGGGTTGGCAATATGTGTTTCCATCTAAAAGTTTGTCAAAGGACCCACGCAACGGAGTTATACGAAGACACCATGCCCATGAGACAACCCTTCAAAAAACGGTATACGCCACGCGTGAGCGTGTTGGAATAACAAACCGGGTATCTTGCCATACCTTACGGCATTCCTTCGCCACACATTTGTTGGAATCCGGAGTAAATATACGCGTTTTACAGGAATTGTTGGGTCATAAGGATGTGAGCACCACAGAGATGTGATGAATAAGGATATTAGCGGTATAAAGAGTCCGTTAATCGGACTGGAAGAATAACTACCCCGCTGTGACATGATCGCCGCACTCCAAATAAATTCAGTCTATCTTGCGTATCCTGTCAAAGCTGTTTTTTTGATTTCGACCATCCATGGTCTCAACCCTGGGCGGCTTTCCTCTGGAAACCGTCTAATTCGGTTTTTCATGCCGAATTATGGTTGCGGCTTCGCTATGCTGTATTACTAATTTGTAAAACTGTGTTTTTTTAGCAAAGTTTTTTGCTCACCGGAGCGGTAGCTCCATTTGGTTGCGGCAACTTGCCGCGTTGTGCAGTCTGCAAGATAATTCCTCATTTCAAATTTGATAATCCCTTTTTTATCTGGTAGTATCCCTTTTTTATGTACGAATCAGATAAAAAAATGAATTTAGGGGTAATTTTCGGCAGTCGTTCGGTAGAGCACGAGGTGTCCATTATCACTGCTTTACAGGTTATCCATGCCGCGGATAAAAGCAAATATAATGTTATCCCTATTTATATTGATAAAAAAGGAGAATGGTTCACCGGAAATAAGTTAACGGATTTGGAAAGCTTTAAAGACTTAAAGGCTATTACTAAAGGGATGAAGAAGGTTTCCATATCCCCCTCCCCTGCCCTTCAATATTCAGTGGACTCTTTAATTGGCATGAAAAAAGGAGAGTGTCTGGATGTTGTTCTCCCTCTTGTCCATGGAACATTTGGTGAAGACGGTACCCTTCAGGGCTTACTGGAATTCGCGGACATACCCTATACCGGTGCCGGAGTTTTAGCTTCTGCCATTGGTATGGACAAAGTGTTTACAAAGAAAGTCCTTACAGCTCATCATCTGCCTGTAACAAAATATACATCATTTTCCAGAAAAGAATATTTAGAAAAACCAGATATTATTCTCAGCAAAATTAAAGAGAAGCTTCGCTTCCCTCTTTTTGTTAAACCTTCAAACTTGGGCTCCAGCGTTGGAATAAATAAAGTACCCTCAGAAGATAAAATAAAAGATGCTATAGAAGTAGCATCTCAGTTTGATTCACGTCTTCTCGTAGAAGAAGGCGTAGAAGATATGATGGAAATTAACTGCTCTGTATTGGGCAGTACTGAAAATCCCAAACCGTCACTTTGCGAACAACCCCTCTCTGGAGACGAGCTCTTAAGTTATCAGGATAAATACAGCAGCGGCACGAAAAACACGGGGATGAAGGGAACTCGCCGCATTCTTCCTGCTGATATTCCCGACGCTTTAACGACTAAAATTCAGAAAATGGCGATAAAAACGTTTCAGGCGCTAAATTGTTACGGTATTGCCAGGGTTGATTTTCTTATAGACAAAAAAGACGAACGTGTGTTTGTCAATGAAATAAATACGATTCCCGGTTCCCTTTCTTTCTATCTCTGGGAAGCCGGTGGCATGGAATTCTCTCAATTGATTGATGAATTAGTAGAACTTGCCATTAAAAGGCATCGGGATAAAACTCAAACCACTTACTCTTATGACTCCAACATCCTGAATCAAAATTTTGGAATAAAAAGTGGAGCTGTTTAAGGGTTCAGTGAACGGGGATCGGGGGTCAGCCGTTTTAAGTACCTGTTCCCTGATTCCTGACCCCTTAATCGACGGATTATTGTTTTTACCTTCCAGGTACTTCAGTGAGATTGCAGAAAAATGATTGTGAACATAGACAATATTAACATTTATTATGAAATCTCAGGACAGGGAAACCCGATTTTACTACTCCACGGCTGGGGTGTAGATTCGTCTTCATTCAGACCTCTCATTGACTTTCTGCAAAAAAATTATAAAGTTATTGCGCTTGACTTTCCCGGTTTTGGAAAAAGTGATGCGCCTAAAATTCCATGGGATGTGGGGAATTATTCCGACTTTTTAACAGCGTTCATGAAAAAAACCGATTTAACCAAAACCAATATTATTGCTCATTCTTTTGGCGGCAGGACAACTATAAAGTTAGCGGTAGAGCAGCCGGAAATGATAAATAAGCTTATTTTAGTAAATGGAGCTGGGATAAAACCGCGAAGAAAATTGAAATATTATCTCAAAACTTTTTTAGCAAAAACCGGAAAAATGGCATCTAAATTCATGGGAGAGCCAGGAAATAAATTTAAAGAGATGATTTATGAGCAGATTGGTTCCAAAGATTTCCAAAACGCGGGACCTATGAGAAATACTTTCATTAAAGTTATAAACGAAGATCTCCAACCTTTGCTGAAAAGGATCATGGCGCCTACTTTGTTAATCTGGGGCGAAAACGACAGGGACACCCCGGTTTACATGGGCAAAATAATGGAAAAGGAGATAAAAGACGCCGGGCTGGTAATTTTAAAAAACGCCGGACATTATTCTTACCTTGACCAGTTCCAGCAATTTTGTGCCATTATAAATAATTTTCTTCAACCAAGGATTTAAAAAAACTCACCTGAATTAGGACGCAGATTTTCGCAGATAAATGCGGATAAAATTTAAGAAATAATCCTGACAATCTGCGTTTATCTGCGTCCTAAAGATAAAAAATTTTATCAATAACCAATAATATGACCGACATCAAGGAAATGTTTTCTTCCATAGCTCCACGATACGACCTTCTCAACTGTTTGCTGAGTATGGGAAGGGATAAATACTGGCGGCGGGTTGCTGTGGATCAGTTAAAACTAATATCCGGAGAAAAATATCTCGACGTGGCCACCGGCACAGGAGACATGGCAGTAGAAATAGTACGGCAGGGGGTAGCGGACATCCATGTGACAGCAGCGGATTTTTCAAAGAATATGATAGATTTTGGAGAAAAAAAAATTAAAAAACTGCACTTCGAGAACTGGATAAAATTCCATTTGGCGAACAGTGAAAACCTCCCTTTTGAAGACAACTCTTTTCATTCAGCGGTCTGCGCTTTTGGCGTTCGAAACTTTTCCGATCAGTCTAAAGGTATAAAGGAGATGAGGAGAGTAATTAAAAAAAAAGGCCGTATAGTTATTCTTGAATTTTCCAACCCGGGAAACCGCTTTTTCAGATTTTTATATTATTTTTACTTCAAAAAAGTGTTACCCTTAATAGGAGGGCTTATTTCAGGAAAATTCAGCGCCTACCGCTATCTGCCGGACTCTGTGCTAAATTTTTACAGTTCGGAGGAATTAAAACTTATTATGAAAAAGGCCGGCTTGAAAAATATTAATTACTTTACCCTCACTTTCGGTATTGTAACAGTACATACAGGATATAAATAATATTACTATGCTCAAGTTTCTTGATAAAAAAAAAATCACCCTTGCTTTTGGGTTGTTTTTAGTTATTTCTATCTCGTATCTGCTATTTTCGAGTCCGGAAAAAATTAATCTAAAGCCTGCCAAATCTTTACAGGAAGATTCACCATCTTCTGCTCAAAGCGATGAATATAAATATATCATTTCCCTTCAGGAATCATTTATTAGAGACGCGAAGTCCATCAAACCAGCGGTTGTTAATATCAGAGCCCTTCAGCAAGACTAAAACACAC
>CBDUII010000261.1:0-4362 GCA_965367285.1 uncultured bacterium | reverse complement strand
CCTCTTATTCCGCTTCCTTTGAAAATTTGCTGAAGTTTTTCAAGAAATTTATCGTTTCGACCTTTGTATTCGACAGAAATTGAAAGAGAACTATCGTATTCATTTATACGTGATACTTCTTTCTCAAGAATTTGGTATTCTTCGTACCATAAATTATTAAGTTCAGAAATTTTATTATTCAAGGATGCTGTATATTCAATTCCCTTCTTTTCTGATTTGTCGATTTCTATTAGCTTTAATTTGGACGTCTCAAGCAGACGATTAAGTTTAAGAAAATTGTCAGGATTAAGATTAGGTATATCTATCTCCCGCTTGATTTTAGCAAAATCTTCTTTAAGGCTTTCCTTCTTCTCATTTAACTTGCCGAAAAGTTCGTTAAATGCCGCAGCATATTTATCCGTATTTGATTTGATCTCATTTAACTTATTAAATTCAATCACTACCCGCTTGAATAAGTTATCAGCTTCTATGAATATTTCTTTATTTTCTTCTGATTCAAAAGTAGTTTGATTAAAAAATGCTGCATAGTCATTTATCAAGGATCCAATTTCATTCTTGAAATTTATTGTTGAGCTTAAAGATTCTTTAAATTTAGACACATCGGAATCGAATCGGCTTTGTCGGCGGAGCCTGTCTTCAACGCCCTTATCTTTGTATACCTTAAGTTTATATTCGGCATTCTTGATGCCGCTATTCACGTCTTTTTTTAATTCATCAAGGTTTTCAAGTTTCTTAAAAACTGTTATGATGTTTTCTATTTCGGCTATTTTTTGAGTTATTTTTAATAGAAGGGTTTCAAGTTTGTTTCCAATAAGCTTCTTAACAAGGCCCGCTTCAAAATCAATGTTCTTATTTGAGAGATCTTTCTGACCAAAATAAACCGGTTTTTTAAACACCGTATCCACCGATGGGGCATCAACACGGCGACCATCACTATCATAAATATTTTCTTTTTGTCCGTATATTTTTTCAATCCGGTATTTCTCTTTGTGTTCATTGACAACCGAGGCTATAACTTTGCCGCCGCTTTTTAAAACATATTCAATCAGGTCGTTCTTATACTCTCTGTCGCTTGCCTGATTGCCGAGAGAAATTCCGAGTGTATAGCGAAGTATTTCCAAAATAGATGATTTGCCGCTCCCCCTGATACCTATAAAGTTATTCAGTTCAGGTGAGAAATTTATCTCTGTTCGGTCCAACAGGCCGCCCTCAAAAGCGATGGATTTCACATAGGCATTGCTAATTTCAGGCTTTTCTTTTGGTCTGACTCGATTGTCTTTATCTGTTAAGGCATACTTGAGAGCTTCAAAATTAAAGGCTCCGACTTTCAAATAAGTAGTCCTGCCTTTCCCGATTGCCGGGATTCCTTCTTTAGCATTGTCAGTCCCTTCAACACATGCAATCTGTCTTTTTATGATGTTGGTCAGGCGGTTGTAATTGTCTTGATTTCCACTTTTTTGTAAAGCAATGACATTATGAAAGGCCTCTTGTGCTATGAAATCCTCGAGAGTTCTTCCTTTTAAAACATGAAAAAGCCCATTTGTTGTGTCCGGGTGAGCAAGAATAATAAAATAGCCATGCCCTATTTTGTCCAAGGCTTCAACAGTATCTGCCAGGGAAAAACTGGAATTAGGATAGGGTGGAGAATCACAATTACTTATTCCATAAAAAGCGTTTCCCAAAAAATTCTGAATATTATTTTCGTGCCCTTGATACCAATCCTTGCCAAAAACAACAAGTATGTGAATGCCTTCCTTTAACGAAAATTCTATCCCCGGAATTAGCCATATATTATCTTTTTCCGCTTTATTTTTTAAATCCAAAAACTCCTTTTTATCGAATTTATTATGATTTGTAATGACGCCAATCCCAACATCATTCTTTTTAAGCTGGCTGATATAGTCTTTAACAAAATCATTTTCTTCGCCATCATATTTAAATTCATTATCAGCGTTAGTATGGAGGTGAAAATCAGCTTTCAGCCAAACAGAACCATTTTTAAATATGTTATCCATGTTTTCCTCCTTACACCACCCTGAAATCAATCTCCGCGTCTTTCATCTGCAGCGCGGTATTGGTTTTTAACTGGTCATTGTTTTTAAAAAGCCGGTCAAGGGTAATAACTTTCTTTGGCTTTTGGGCTATAACCGTTTTGATAAGTTTTTCATTAATCTTTTCGAGCATCAGGGCAATCTCATCATTATTTGCAGATAATATCCGTTTGTTTTAACTATTTTTGCGATAAGGGAGACTCCTGATTTTAAAAGCAGTTCATAAAGAATATTTTCAGTTTCGGCATTCTTATTTACAGGGTCAGTGTGCAGTGTTAATTGCTTAACAAGTTCTTCTTCGTTTTCAATCTTTGGCCTCCAGATTTTAAAATTGGATTGCTGAAGTTTGAAAACTTTAAAACCTAAATCCTGTTTTCCAGCATTTCCATCCAGATCAAGTTTTCCTTCCGTAAAGGCTTCGGGAAGAATTGCCTTCAGCTTTTCAATCTTTTCCTCTGTAATGTTCAATGATTTTCCATCCATCATATTCATAGCGGCCAGGGGGCCGCGACCAAAAGGGCTGCCGCCCGGTACACTAAGCCTTGCATAAGGCGCTGTTTTGCATAAGGCGTTGTAAAAAGAAAGAGCTAAACAGTGCCTAAAAAAATAAGAACAAAACAGCACCTAACAAAATCTTCCTAAGCCTTGCATAAGTTGCAGTAAAAGGAAAAATCAAACTGCAACTAAAAAAAGAAACTTTTATTAGTTTAACAAGTCTATGTTTCTGGAGCGGGAGACGGGGCTCGAACCCGCGACATTCAGCTTGGGAAGCTGACACTCTACCAACTGAGCTACTCCCGCTTGAATAGTTCACGATCTTTTAAAGCAACCTCTTTTTTTTAATCCAATAAATGCATATTGCCACATATTTCCGTGGGTACTTTTTTGGTGCTTTTTACAGTGAGTATAATTTTTATTAGAGCAAAGCGCGGAATTAAACTATTTTATTTTTACCTATAATTTCTGAGAAATAAGCCTATTAAGCGACACACCCTCTCTTTTGGCCTCAATAGCCAATTGCCTATGTTTTCCGGGCGGAATCCGCAGAACAAGTTTGCCGGAATAATCTCTTTCGGATATAGGTTCGGGAATTTTGATATTTGATTTTCTGGCCGCTTTAAGCCATCCTTTCATAGCAATCTTAACTTCTGTTAGTGCTTCCTCGAAAGTATCCCCGTGAGCCATGCAGTTACCTTCAAACTCTAAAACATTGGCAACGTAACACAGGTCTTCAGGTGAATAATAGATTGTGATTGTATAATCTCCACTAAATTTGATTTTAGCTGGATAGTCTATTCTGCCAGTTGCTTTTCTACATACCACGCTTACACTTTTAATGTTGCCTTTAGCCGACCCTCTCATTGTTGCTGCACTTTCTCTCATTTTAACACTAACAAATTCACCTGTATTTCTTTTTTGTAGTTTTCCACTTTTTTTCATTTTAAATCTCCTTTATTATTTGCTTTGCTCTTTTGATTACCTGATTAACTTGATAAGACTTAGCCTTGCTCTTATTCCTTTTATCAGGCTGTATTGAAATAGGCATCTCTCCCTTTTTTCTGTAAATATGATGGCTGCCCTCGCATCCATCAAACTCAAATTCTAAATTAATTATAAACCTTTTTAAGTCAGGGAATCTAACATTTGCTTTGCCTCGTTCCAATTGTTTAATTAATGTTTTTATTTCCCCCCTGTCCATGATTATACAGTACCATTATTGATACTATATACCAAGTACTTCTTTAAATATTTTTAAATAATTTTGGGGAACTAATTAAGAAACCATGTGTGCTATTTTGCTTCCGTAAAAATAAACATTATCTTATATGTTTCGCTTAAAAAAGGAAAAAATAGCAGCAACTTTGCGGTTTTGAGTCAAATGGTTTATAAATGCAACATGAAGGTAACTTTATTATTTTGTCAAAACTTTTTGCTCTTGACCTTCTTGTTCGATATAGCTATGATATCGACATTTGAAGATCAAAAAAGCAGGTAAATTTGATTTCTCCGATAAAATTGTAGTTTTTATTGCCACAGGAGCTTATGTCGGCTATTTCCCCTTTGCATCCGGTACATTGGGTTCCCTCTGGGGTGTTTTTTTCTATTATCAGTTTTTAGAACTTCAGCCCCTTTTTTATGTCTTTATTACAGTAGTTTTATTTTTTGTCGTTGTGCGGATTTCAGCCCGCGCGGAGAAAATCTTTGGCAAAAAAGCCGACGGTAAAATCGTAATTGATGAAATTTCCGGCATGACGTTTTCGCTTATTTTTATTCCCAAAAAGATTGAGCTGTTAATGGTGGTTTTCGTTTT
>CBDUII010000260.1:0-4365 GCA_965367285.1 uncultured bacterium | reverse complement strand
GCCTCGGCCGTGAATTGAATAAAAATGTTCAGGATATTCGTTTTGGGGTTTCTGTCCTTGTCTGGTTTTTCCGGACGCCTTTTATCAGCCTTACGGTAGGCCGCAATGATTTCGGCCTCTGGTCTTTAACCTTGTCGGTAATCGGTTTTATCGGTTTACTCGACTTTGGTTTTGGCACAGGTGTGGTGAAATATGTAGCTGAATGTAAAGGCGCTAAAAACGTTGAGCGTAGAAATCGCATATTAAGCACCCTTGCTATTGTTTATTTGACTATTTCGTTGATTGCCTGTACCAGCGTTGGAGCCCTATCCTTTTTTTATAACCACCTTTTTTCGATCCCGGATGGAGAGCATGAAAAGGCGTACGCTCTTTTATGGATACTTGCAGGGCGGTCAATCTTCCTTGGCCTGCCACTAAGCCTTTTTCGCGGAATTTTGTTTGGTGAACAAAAAATCTATCTGATTAACTTGATCCAGGGGGTCGCCATAGTGGTTTATGCTCTAACTTCCTGGATTGTGCTGGAAAAAGGAATGGGAATTATCGCGCTCGCATGGATTAATTTTGGGGCCATGCTGTTAGAGCATCTGGGTTATATTTACTTTTCCTATAAGGAAGTCTCGGGCCTTAGAATTTCATTTTCTTTAGCTGAAAAAAAGCTTTTCAGAGAAGTAGCATCATTCAGCATTTACTCATTTATCGTTAATGTTTCAAATCTCATACTCTTAAAAACCGATCCGATCATTATAAAATTTTTCATGCCGCTTTCATCTGTCGCGATTTATGCTCTGGCGCTAAAAATAGCGGAAAACGCTCTTCTATTAATAAAGCAATTTGTTAATGTTCTGACGCCGCTTATCGCGGATTTTAAAGGAAGCGGTGACGAGCAAAAAATCAGGTTCATCCTGATAAACTGCACAAAATTCGCTCTTGCTCCTGCTGTAATGATTGCTGTTGGGGGTTCTGTTTTTGCGCGGGAGGGACTTTATTTCTGGGTGGGACCGGAATTTGTCATGGGCGCTCCGGTTTTAATAGTTTTGATGATTGCTTTCACCATGTCCGTTCCTCAATTGATCGCATCGAATGTATTGACAATGACAGGGCATCATAAGATAACAGCAAGGGTATCTGCTATGAGCATTCTGATCAATATCATTTGCAGCATTTTGCTGATTATGCCATTAGGGTTTATAGGCGTTGCACTGGGGACTCTTATTGCGACCTTAATTATCGATATTTTCTACATTTTAAAAATTGTCTTCAAAGAATATCAAATTAATTACCTGGATTACATATATAGAGCCGTTCTTACCGCGGTAGCGCCCGGTGTTTTACAATTGGTCTTAACCTATGGCATGAAAATCTGGTTTCCACCCGAAAACTTGGCAATGATAGCATTTGAACTGCTTCCCGGAGTACTGCTTTATTCTTCCATTTTTTTTCTTTTTTTTGTGGAGCCATCCGAAAAGCGCCTGCTCAGGGAAAAGCTTTTTGCCAGGATAAGCATCTTTGGAATTTTTTCGGTTTTTAAATTTAAACACTGACCACCAAGGTGTTATGTTCCTTTCAAATGTTAGACACAGCAAGCAAAACAGGGAGCAAAGCATAGCTAAAATATTAAAAATTTTAATATGAGCCGAACCGGGAACCTACGGATTAGGTAACATATACAATTCCGGCCTTGAGCCGGAATCCATGAGAAACGTAACTGACTGATTTTTTAGATTCCCAACCAAGTTGGGAATGACGTTTAGGCGTTTTTTGTTGTTTTCGGACAGCCTGGGGGCCTCTAAAGTTTGACATTTTCAGAAACCGAGCATAGAGAAATGCAGTGTATAAAGCCCCTAACCCAAAAATTAATTTATCTTTTCGATATACCTTTTTCCCGGCTTCCATCCATGTTCCCAGTTCCATATAGTGTTCGTAATTGATTCATTTTGAGAAGCTAAAAGGCAAGAGACAGGGACAATATTCCCGCAGGTTATCTAAAAGGCATAGAGTGTTTTTTGAGATCAATGATTGTTTCACTCACAGACAGTTCAAGTTTTTCAGCAAGAGAGCTTAATGATAATTTACCTTCCCTGTACAATCTAATCATCAAAAATTCCCATCCATATTCCAGAAGTTCTCTCGCAACTGCCGACTTATCTTTATGCGATTTTTTAATATTAGATAGCTAACCCGGCTTTCGCGATTCAGCATACAAATCACCCTGAATCTCCATTGTAAATGGTTAAAAGAAAAGTATTTAAAAAAGAATTAGACGCTGATTTTTTATGATTATTATGATTTCCGCTGATAAAAATTTTTTACCCGCGTATATCATAATAATCATATTTTATCAGCGTCTAATATTTATTTAGGGTCGTGGTAGTGGAACCTTTTCAATAGGAAAATAAAAATTTAGCCTTACTTGTGGGGTTTATGTTAGCCATTCCAACAAACGGGGTCAAGGGGGAATTTAAATGGACTTCCCCCTAAATTATTTAGAAGTTAAATTAAGACCTCAGGCTGTCCGAAAACTCCTGAAACACGTATGTTTGTCATTCTGGAGGAGCGAAGCGACTGAAGAATCTCATGATTTCAATAAGTTGCAAAGCAGAGATTCTTCGGCTAACGCCTCAGAATGACATTGCGATACAGTCTGAAAGGGAGAGAGAGAGGGATTTGCAATCCATAAAGATTGCCTAAATGTGGATTATAAATCCAAGTGGCATTTTGTTACGGATTGTAAATCCGTAACAAGAAAAAATTTATTATATTAAGTATTTTTCATGAATCTAAATAAATGAAGATTTTTATTTTTTTATGGAATAAAATATTGAAAATTGCTAAAATCTTTCAATGTTTGATATAAGCAAAACAGCGCAAATCAGATAAAATATTTTTCTCTCAAACTACAAAGAGGGTGTGCTCAATGCCAAAGATCAGGTTGTTAATAGCTTGCTGTTCTACTCCTTCCAGGGTTGGCCTATCTTATATCCTTTCCAATGAAAAGGGTTTCTTAATTATTAAAGAAACCTCAAGTGCTGATGATACAATTCGCCATATAAAAAAGACAAACCCTGATATTATTCTCATTTGCTATAACCTTCTTTTAGAAAGCGGCGCCGATTTAATCAAAAAGATAAATAACGTAATGCAGCAACCTAAAATTGTTCTGTTTAATAGCAGCCTGACATTGGACCAGGAATCAGAATTGGTTAGAGAAGGAGTAATGGGTATATTAAACGCTGATAGTCCTCCACAGACTTTGATCAAGGCTCTAAGGAAAATCCACACTGGGGAATTTTGGTTGAGAAGGGAATTAATGAAGTCTTTAGCTGGCGCCCATTTAAATCCCAAAAAAAATAAACGCTCCGGAGACAACAAATTACCTCTGACGAGAAGGGAAATAGAGATTCTTACTCAAATTGCGTCTGGTCATAAAAACCGGGCTATATCATCTAAACTCTGCATCTCCGAAGTAACACCGAAGACCCACATCAACAATATTTACAAAAAATTAGAGATCAACGACCGCTTTCAAGCCACCCTTGGCGCGTTAAAACATAACCTCATTTCCAAGTCAACTACTATCGGCTAAAGCCGATAGCTTGAGGCACAAAGAGACAAAGGCGCATAGTTTTAAAAGACCGTCATTTACTGTGTGTCTTCTGTCCTCTGTTATCTGCCCTCTGTCCTCTTACCTTCTGTCATCTGTTATCTTTTAAATCTCCACCCCCGGTTGTAGATTGCTGCCATAAATCTCCACCTAAAACAGGCCTAAAAATCCACCCAAAAATCCACCCGGGGGTAGGATGGACATTGTTGTCTCTATTTTATATACTTTCCTAAATTTATTTTAAAACTCTTTAAAAACAGAAAGGAATTGTTAGGTGAAAGAGCACCGTGTCTTAAAACGTTACGACCTTGAACTCCCGATGCTGATTAAGGGAGTGGATGCAAAAGATAATCTATTCGAAGAAGCGACTAAGTCAATAAATATCAGTTCCGGTGGAGCCTATTTCTTAATTATAAATCGGGTAAAAAAAGAAAACAGGCTTCAAGCGATCATATCGCTGCCAAGAAAAATAAGGAATCAGGTCGATATGGAAGGAACGGTTGTTAGAGTTGAAAATGGGAGTAATGGCAGCAACCAGAAAAAGGGCATAGCCCTTTGTTTTAATCCGAACAAAGTCTTGGAAATATAATTTTAAAATATTAATAACGGTTTATTTTAAAAGGAGGGGAAAATGAAAAATGTTTTTGCATTATTCTTTTTTTTAGTGATCATGTTTTGGATGGCTATTAGCACCCACGCTGAATTAATCGATAATGGCGATGGAACAATTACCCAGATCAAAGCTGATGGCTCAAAACTAATGT
>CBDUII010000259.1:0-4366 GCA_965367285.1 uncultured bacterium | reverse complement strand
TACCTTTCAGGACTAATAAAACATGCCACCACCTCTGGTGGTGGTAATTTGACTTTAAGTTTCTCCCGTATCCCTTCCCATCCGGTAGTTGATGTTGTGGTTGATAATGAAACCTGACAACTCATCTGATAAAGTCGCACTGCATTAATCAATGAAAGTGAAGTTATTAATAATTTTCCCGACATCATAAGGCTTGCCTTCCTCTTTCTCTTTTTTAAAGCCTTTTTGAAAGCATCAACTGCTTTTTGCTCATGGATTTCCGCGCCCTCAGCGATAAAACAATATACAAAAAAAAATTCCTCAGCGTGCTCGGCGCTCTTGCGCCCGAAGGAAGTGCCCTTGGGGTACGGTAAATTTAAACGGTTTTAGCTTCCTCATTTAAATTTGTAATCTGAAATTTGCAATTTACTTGTTCTACTTGTAGTCAAGGAAGGATTTGAGCCGTTTTTTTTAAGCGGGATTTTCAGAGCGTATCTGCCCATAGACCTGTTTCATAAGGTGTTTTCCTACCAGGACCTGAAATTCTTTGTCGTTCATAAATTTCGCCGTAATATCTTCATTCTGATCCATGCGATCAATAAACAATCCTTCCAGCGTTTTCCTGAACACATAGCCAAAATTTTCTAACGTGTTTGCTTTCGCGGCTTGCCGCAGTTCCGGATCATTAATAGCATCTTCTGTTATAGAGTCAAAAAATAGTTGGTCAGCCGGTTTAAAATTGGTGCTAAATCGTTCATTAATAATATCAATAAGCTGCGAAAGATCAATCTTCTCACCACGTTCTACACCTGTACCCACATCCACCGGGCCGGAAACTTCGCCGCTGGTCGTATATTCTATAGCCCCTTCACTAACTTTTTCGAGCCGGTAGTACTTTAGTCCTACTTCATCATTAAAAGAATATACAGGTCCGCTATCTCTTTTCGGGAGTTTAGTCAGTAGAAATCTTGTATAGGAATAAAGTTTTTCAAGGTCTGTATCATAAAAAGGAATTACCTGGGAAAGGAAAGCGTACAGGTTCCGGTAAGCAATAAGAACTTTTCTAAACTCTTCCTGCTGCTCTTCCTCACAGTCTTTGAACCGGCTTACAGCGGGATCAATACAGGCGTTCATCTTTGCATGGTCGAAAGGACTTTGTTTTTCTCTTGGTTTGTAGAAAACGTTGCTGAATTCTTCCACTTCAGTATTAAAATATATTTGGTACCCATCCATTCGAGCTTGAAGTTCATATAACTGTTTGGCCTCCGCTCTTTCACCTATAACCGTTTGTTTATAGTAAGGCTTAAAGGATTCAAGAATTTCATCCGTATCATTTACAAAATCAAGCACAAAAGTATTCTCTTTCCCGGCACAGGTTCGGTTCAGTCGTGACAGCGTCTGGACGGCTTGAATTCCAGATAACCGTTCATCCACGTACATAGTATGAAGAAGCGGCTGATCAAAACCTGTCTGGTATTTATCCGCCACAATAAGAACCTGATATTCGTCCGAAGAAAATTTTTCAGGGAGTTCCTTTTCTTTAATCCCCTTATTCATTCCCACTTCCGTATATTCAATGCCAGGCATATCCGGATCAATGACTTTTCCTGAAAAGGCAACAATCGTTTTAATGCCTTTATACTTTTTTTCCGCGATGTACTTATCAAATGCCTGCTTGTATTTCACGGCATGAAGCCGTGATGAAGTCACCACCATCGCTTTTGCCCTACAGCCGATTTTAAAACGAGTAAAGTTTCTGAAATGTTCAATCATTACCTCGGTTTTCTGAGCGATATTATGAGGATGCAGGCTTAAAAATCTTGCAAGAGCCCTGGCCGCCTTTTTCTTATCCACCCTGGGATCATCTTCAATCGATTTAACAAGCCGAAAATATGTTTTATACGTTGTATAGTGCTTCAGCACATCCAGGATAAATCCTTCTTCTATTGCCTGTTTCATGCTGTAGATATGAAATGCTTCAGGTTTTCCATCGGCCCCCGGCTGCCCGAAAACCTCCAGCGTTTTATATTTCGGAGTGGCGGTAAAAGCAAAGAAGCTGATATTCGGCTGCCTTCCTCGTTTCAGCATAGACCGGTAAAGCTCTTTTTCATCGTCCTTTAAGTTTTCTTCTTCAACGATCTTCTCCACTTCTTCTTTTATAAACGCGCTGGCAAGCAGGTCTGTCAAAGATGTAGCGGTCTCCCCGCCCTGGGAGCTGTGCGCTTCATCCACAATCACCGCATACTTCCGCTTTGGGAGTTGGGAAATTTTTTCATTGGCAAAGGGAAATTTCTGTAAAGTGGTAATAATAATGGGAACCCCTGTGGAAATGGCCCCGGCAAGCTGGGTGGAATCTTCATCTATTTTTTGAACAACGCCCGCCTTGTGCTCGAACTGGTAAATCGTGTTCTAAAGCTGCTGATCAAGAACAAGCCTGTCCGTGACGATAATCACCGAATCAAAAACCTTCTCGTCCGCTTTATTGTATAAAGTAGCGAGCCGGTGAGCCACCCACCCGATGGAATTGCTCTTTCCGCTTCCCGCGGAATGTTGAATTAAGTAATTGCTCCCCACTCCATTATCACGGGAATGCGAGACAAGCTTGCGGACCAAATCAAGCTGATGGTAACGGGGAAAGATCATCGTCTCTTTTTTAATCTTTTTTCCGTTTGTCTTCTTTTCAACAACCTCCAGGTGGATGAAGCGGGCGAGGATATCGAGGAGGCTCTCTTTTTGCCAGATTTGCTCCCAGAGATACCAGGTTTTATGCTTTCCTGGCGCTTCCGGGTTTGCCCGCGCCGTTATTGTTCCCCATGTTAAAAGGAAGGAAGTATGTGGACTTGCCCTTGAGTTGGGTCGTCATGTAGACTTCATCCGGGTCAACGGCAAAATGAACGAGCGTTCTCTTTTTGAATTGAAAAATCAGGTCTTTCGGGTCTCTGTCATTCTTATACTGATGAACGGCTTTCCTCCAGGTCTGCCCGGACATTGGGTTCTTCAATTCCGCCGTGACGACAGGTATGCCGTTCAGGCTTATCACTAAATCAATGGTATTATTATGTTTATCACTGTATTTAAGCTGACGGGCTACAGTTAACCTGTTTTCTTCATATAGTTTTTGGATATCCGGATTGAGTCCGCTGGCGGGCGCAAAATAAGCGATTTTAAATGTTTTGCCGAAGCATTTGAATCCATGTCGAAGGACTTTGAGGCACCCTTCATGTTCCGAGTCGAGCGCCCGGCAGAGATCATCGAGCAAGGTTTCTTCCGCTTTGTTTTTTTGAAGGGTTTTCAGATACTCCCATTCCTTTGGCTGGGTTTTTTTGATAAAGGATAGAACCAAGGTAGGATCGAGAGAGCGGTTAGGATCGAATTGTTCTTTATCACCCTTTTTATAATCGACATTTTCAAGGAGATGTTCTTCAATAGCGTCTTCAAAGGCTATTTCCCTGTGGTCTGTCGGCATCAGGCAGCCTCCGGGTTTTTGAAATGATGAATGATGAGAGATGAATAATGAATCATTTTTTATCCCGTCTTTTTTTTACTGTTTCGGTTGTCCTGGGCAAAGAGGTATAAAGCTTAATAATTCTCAAAGCAAACGCCTTGGTCCTCTCACCAATATCTCTGTTTTTATTCATCATTCATCATTCAGGTTTATCTTTCCCTTTACAGCGGCAGAGATTAAAGCCGTGCGGTATTCACTGAGTTTTTCTATGGATTCTTGGATTTTTGACATAAGAATATATGTTTTAGTTGTTTTCTATCAATGAATATGGCAATAGCGAGCTGCTCTTTGAGAGGTGGAAGAGGAATTTTTATTGAAACTAAATCGCTTGCATTTATGGCCGGATAACTTACACCAACGGAGTTTGCTACAACCGTATCAATAAAATACGTGGCTCTTAGCGCATAATTTGCAAACTTTGGGTTAAATAATTTTCCGGGTCTAATTACTGCAAATCCGGTTGAGACAATCAAGTTTTCTGTGGGGTTAATAATACTGGTAATTGCTCTTAAATAAGTTCTTACTGTTGAGACAATAATATCTCCGTTTCTTACTTTTCGACGTGCTCTTGAAGGGGCATCTTCAAATTTTAAAATTTCAGTTTTAACAATACCTTCGTAACGATCAACACTTCCTATATCAACATATTCTATTTCATAATTATCAGGAGTACTTTCTTCAAGAACTTCGCCATTAACAGATGACATATATTTTAGTCTTTTAACCTCCCAATGCTCTGGTATATTGCCGAGCCATTCGATACCGGAATCTTTCATTTGTGCATTGGGATCAAGACCTTTGGTGACGGCGTGGCTGATTAGGGCTGAGCGCTTCTCCTTTAATAGCTCTATCTGCCGTTCTTTTTTTTCAATAAGGGTATCA
>CBDUII010000258.1:0-4381 GCA_965367285.1 uncultured bacterium | reverse complement strand
TGCAAGAATAAAACATTACCGTTATACAGCAAGAAAACAAAAAAGTAATATACTGGATTAAAGCACCGAAGCAATATCCGGTCATCCTTTCCAACATGCGTAACAAAAATCACTTCACCTGAGTAGTTACCAAAGAAGTAGATAAAAGATATCTTGCTTAAGAAGATTTAAAGAGAAAAAGAAAGCCTTTTGCTCGTAATATCAGTTCTACTAAAGACCGAATGGAAAAGATTTCGTTCAAAATATACCGGGGCCGAAAATAAAATTTTCGGATTGCTTTGTTCCTGAATTCAAAACTATCTTTCCCGGTCAGAACACAAATGTCGTCAATTTTTTCAGCAAAAATTCCGGATTGGTCATAGTTTTTTTTCAAAGATTTTGAAAACCCAACCGATATTGTTTTTCTTACATAGACATTAAACGCGGCAAAGTCGGGATTGAGGTTAATTGCAAAATCAATCGTATCTTCAATGCTTTTTTGATTTTCATCCGGGAAACCCAGAATAAATGTGCATATGGACCGAATACCGATTTTCCGGGTTTCAGAAATAGCCGTTCGAATCTGGTCAATTGTAATATTTTTGGAATATTGATCCAGTATATTTTCGCTGAAAGTTTCTACCCCGTAAATAATTGTATGACAACCCGTATTTTGTAGTAAATGCAAAAACTCAGCAGTTTCCTGCAAAAACCGCAGGAATCAGGTCCAGGCAAAGTTCATATTATATTCAATCATAAAATTGCAAAGCGCCTCACCCCTTTTTTTCTTGCTGAAAAAAGTTTGATCCGTAATAAAAAGTTCCATTATCCCAAGGCTTTTTATTTGTTTCAATACATGAAAGACACAGCTAAGGTCACGTACTTTATAGTCTACCTCAGAATAAACGCAAAACTTACAACCGAAAGGACAACCGAAATCCGTTAAAACGGACATGAAAGGCATTGATTTGACAAATGGGAAGGAGTACTTTTTACTTATAAAGAGTTCATGTCTGGGTAATGGGAGCTTAAAACTTTTTTTGACAGGGTTGTTATTCTGAGAACGATCAATAATTTTACTGCCGTCTCTTAAAAGCATATTATTGATTTTACCCGGGTTGTTTTGAATGTAATGAATGATATCGGAACCGGTAAAATCATAAAGAACCGCGTCGATCCAGCAAAACCGGTAGAAAAAATCTTTATTGAAAAACAAATCTCCTATGCCGATCATTTTGGTTGCAGGCCGCCTGCTTTTAATTTCTTCAAGAAACGCAAAATCCTCTTTCCACGATACCCATCCACTCAAGAAAATGATTACATCCGGGCAAAAAGCGATGATATTTTGTATGCAGACGTCAACAGTAATCTGCTCGACTATAGCGTCAATTACATGAACTTGAACGTTTTCCTGGTGGAGGATACCACTGAGGTAAAGAAAGTCAACAGGGTGCTCAACGTAATTAGACTTGGTAATTTTACTGCAGAAATAATCTCTTCCGTAATTAAATTTTCCCGGAGGGTTTAATAATAGAACTTTACTGTTTTTCATTACGGAAGATTATACCAATTCATTTAATAATGAATTGGGATTTTAGCCCAAATTATGTGTGAACAACGAAAATAAAAAAAAATTAGCATTGCCCCATTTTATTTTCAAGGAAAGTAAAAGAAAAAATAGGAGAAAGTGAAAAAGAAGAGAGGCAATATCCTTTTTTAAATGATAATATTGATATCAAGCAATAGCAATATATATCGAAAGGAGATTGCCTCATGCCAAATAATAAATCAAAAACAGTAGAAAAGACAAGTTGTTTTTCAAATTCCACTTTTAGAATTGAGGAAGACAAAAAGAATGATATCTGCTAAGAAAAAAATACATTAACACTGTCCTGAGATGAAAAAACCGTTATCATTACCAAATAAGACGTCCGGCTGGCTCCTGGTGATTTTGCTGGCCACCGCAGCCTTTCTGCCCTACCTGGGGTCCGGATCGCTCTGGGACAGGGACGAGACCAATTACGCCCTGGTAGCCAAGGAAATGTTGGCCAGTGGCAACTGGTCGGTGCCCTACAGGAACGGCGAACTTTTTCTCCATAAACCGGTGTTTACCTACTGGTTCATTGCGGTTGCCTACCAATTGTTCGGCATTTCCGAATTTTCCGCTCGCTTTTTCTCAGCGGTTTTCGGAGTCTTCACCGCTCTGTTGGTTTATAGGCTGGGAACTATAATGTTTAACCGCTCCGCCGGTCTGTTCGGCTCTCTGATTTTTATCACCTCTCTGCTGGTGGCTTTCATTTCCAGAGCTTCACTCACCGACTCGTATTTAGTTTTCTTTATCACCGCCTCTTTATTGTTTTTTCGTTACGCTCAGAAAACAGGGAAATGGAAGTTCCTATACGCTACCTATGTCATGATGGGACTTGCGGTTTTGGTGAAAGGAACGACTGGGGCTCTTTTGCCGATGGGAACTATCTTTATTTATTTACTGGTAAGTAAACAACTTAGCCTGTTTAAAGAGCTGAAACTGATTAAAGGAGGGTTGATTCTCTTAGTTGTCGTTGCTCCCTGGCTACTGACAATTGTGCAAGCCGTAGAGGGAAAGTTCTGGTCCGAATTTATCTTGAAACATCATGTCCATCGGTTTCTGCAACCTATGGAAGGACATGGAGGGAGGTTTTGGTATTACCTGCCGGTGCTTATAGTCGGTTTTTTTCCCTGGGCCTCTTTTTTACCTGGTTCTCTATCCCATTTGTATCGTACTGACAGAGATTCTTTTAACTTTTTAATATGTTGGTCAGGGCTGGTTTTCCTGTTTTTTTCTTTAGGAGCCACTAAACTGCCCCATTACATTCTTCCGTTGTTTCCTCCTTTGGCCCTGCTGTTAGGAGTATATTGGAGTGATTGGATCGGTGAACCTTCCCGAAAGCGGTGGGAAGAAAAGGGGTTTCTTTTCGTTGTGGCAATAGTCACTGTTTTGTGCCTGGGAGCTTTTTTGCTTTATGTTTATTCCTACTCAATGGCTTCCTATAAATTTGTGGTAACCCTGGGATGGCTGAATTTAGTAATGATTGGAGGATACTGTTTACTAACACAAAACCGGAATAAAGCCTCCTTCAGCGTCTTGGTTGCGGGAATGGTTATCTTTTATGGAGTGCTGGCTGGATACGTCGTGCCTCAGGTGGAGTCCTCCCGAATCATGGTAAAAATCGCTAAAAAAGCGGGACAACTGGCCGGGCCAAAGGATAAATTATACGCCTATGGTTTTTTCGAACCCGGCCTGGCGTTTTACAGCGGCCACTCTATTGGCCGGTTAAGCTCGCCGTCTGAACTTAAATCAATCCTCAACCGTCCGGAAAGATTTTTTATGTTTATTAGCAAACAAGATTTTGATGCTATTAAAGACTTCGTGAACCTTTATAAAATTGCCGAAGGTCAGGGAATCAACGAGGTAAAAGGGAAAATGCACTTATTATTGTTATCTAACCACTCCTTGTCCTGAACCGGGTCCAGGTTGGAAGCCCATTTACTATACTTCCCATTATAAATTTTTAAAGAAACCTGATAAAGGATTATTGTCAACTCAACTACTACCGGATGAAGCCGGTAGGTTGGAAATCGGCTAAAGCCGACTAAAGATAATAATACGATTGTTAGGTTCAGGGTTCACCGTTCAGAGGTTTAAAACAACCCTGAACGCTGAACCCTTTTCACTCTGTCAGGGAATCAAACTAAAGTCTTCGCCTAAAGACGAGGGTTTTTCTCCCATTCCCCGAAGGAGACAATAAATTTCCTGCCTCCCTAAGTTCCTCATAAGTTAAATAAAATTGGTTGCTCCTGCCTTCCTGTCATTTTTTCTGATTAATGGTAGTACATTGGGCCGATACGCATTCCATGATTTACTGCTTCCGGTAAGCCGCGCAATAATGCCACCGCCAGGATAGCATGGCTGAGTGAAGTTAAAAGAAGATTCGGGTAACGGTAAAAAATATATGTCCAAAAATAGCCGGAAATGAAAGTTGCTGCTATTAAAAAGAGATTAGGCGCGTGAATCAAACTAAATAAAACAGCATTAACCAGAGCTACCTGATAGCGGGAATGAAACAGATATTTCAATCGTGTGGTGAAAAAGCTCAGAAAGAAAAATTGTTGAAAGGCAGCCCAAAAAAAATATTCAAAGAACTTCATGATGGCTCCTCTATTCCATCCCAGGGAACCAGCCATAAACCCCCAGCTGCCAACAATAATTAGACAAATAATCGTGAAAAGTGCATGGTATTTTATTGATAAGCGTATATTATCAAACCGAAGACCGATTGAAGCCATGGTTTCACCTTGCAGGCGATGGCTTACTAATTTCAATATCACAGCACAAGCTGCGGTGCTTAACACAAGCCAGGGA
>CBDUII010000257.1:0-4391 GCA_965367285.1 uncultured bacterium | reverse complement strand
CGATAACAGTCTTTGTTTCGTTTTCTGTAAATGGATTTAGAACAAAGAAAGATTTTTCCCCATCGGAATAAAACAGCTCTCTCAGCATTGGAAAATAAACCATACCAAGCCATGGCTCCAAATTTTTCAGTAAACCTATGGATATACCAAAATTTGGCATATGGTTTGAGTACGACCTGGTTCCGTCAATAGGATCAAGCGCCCAAACAAAAGGGGTTTTTTCTAATCGGGATTGATCAAGATATTTAATGTTAGTTGGGTCTTCTTCATCAATTATAAGATGATCTGGAGTTGCAAGCAGGTCGCCTATAATTTTGCGGGCAGACTTGGAAATTTCAATGTCAGTATTTGTTAGAATCGAATTGTCACTTTTTATGGAATGGGAGTTATTTGAAATTCGCTCAAGAGCAATTTCTCCCCCTGCTTTTGCGATATGCTTCATACGATTTAAATATTCATTGATCATAGACGGGACTTATACTTTATCAAAGACGTTAAAATATTTTTCATGGTCGCCAAAAAGCTTAACAATATCATTTAGGTTTAAGACGCTCATTCCCCCTGTTTTCCTGAAGTCTTTTTGTTCAAAAATTCGCGCAATACCTATAAACTTTATTTTTTTATCCTTTGCAAAATCAAAATCCTTCAACGAATCTCCGACAAAAAGCACATCTCCGGGGTGTAAATTATAATGTTGAAGAACGTAATCAATCTGCTTGCTTTTCACAAAATCTGGTCTGTAACCAAAAAAACCGTCTAGCAAGTTTTCAAATTTGTTTAATTTAATGTAACTTGAAATGATTTCTTGTTTTGTACTGCTACAGATAAAAGTTTTAATTTTTTTGTTTTTAAAATACTTTAATGTCGGGATAGCCTCAGGGAAGACAGAATGTGAATAAATATCTTTTTGTTTCAGGGATTCAAAGGTCGTCACTACTTTCTGATTGTTTGGATGTTGTGGAAAAATTACCTCTATCTGAGCCTCAAAACTCAAACCGGTAGTTTCTAAATATTTTTTATGAGCCGTATCCTTAGAGATATTGTAATTCTCTGTCATTAGCTTTATAGCCAACTCTGTGAGGAATGGCATTGTGTTTGCCACTGTTCCGTCAAAGTCAAATATTACAGCTTTAATTCTATGCAGGAAAAGAGAATTTTTCTTCCTAAACCACTTCCAGGATAAAAATGTTCTCCATACCACTATCATGTTGGTTTGAATTGCCAGGATAAGCAAAGACAATAAAGCAGAAATCGGGTGGAAGTACGTCATAATTCCACCGATGAAAAGCAGAAATAGCCTTATGTCTCTTCCTTTGCCGGCTCCTATCCATTTCCCTTTGTAACGGTAACCAAAATTAGCTACCGATTTTGTTGAGGTATAACTAACCATTAAATTTCCTAAAACAGCTATAAATGCGATTGCACTAATAATTAACGGGCTCCAGAAAACCCCTAATATTTCTTTGTTGCCTATTTCTGTTAATGAGTAATAAAAAATTCCTAAAAAGATAAAACCATCGGCATAGCGGTCAAGAACCGCATCAAAAAAATCTCCAAATGTGGATTGCAAGTACTTCAGCCGCGCTATTTCTCCGTCACAACCGTCCAATACGCTGGATAGATGTATTAATAAAGCTCCAATAATAGCGTTGCCTTTAATGAAAAACAAACTGCTTATAAGGCCTATAATAAAGCTAAAAAATGAGACTTGATTGGCGGTAATTGGAAAGTTTAACAGGTGGCGGGAAATTTTTATTGATAGGGGTCTGTTTAAATATCTTGATACAAAACCATCGTTTGATTTATTACGGAGGGTGGACAAAAGCGCGTCTTCTGCCTGCGTGAAAGACGCAGGATCATCCACGTCAATCCAGAAAAGGCCGTTTACTTCGACTGCTTTGAACCGACCTTCGGCAGCCAGAATACGGCCTGCTCCTGACAGAGTGGTGTCGTTGTGTTTTTTAGCTGACTGATCCAGCGCACTGAAAATCGCAGGTGTACAGAGAAAAATGCCTGTATCAAATACATTGAAATCCGCCAACCCTTTGCCGATAGCACATATCTTTTCACCTTCAGTTTTTACCCTGGTGACGTCTTCCATCTCGATGATGGGATTTTGAGTGTCCCCATCCACGGCAAGAGCAATTTCCCCATTATCCAAAGAAATCGACATTAACTTGCGGGCAATGGCAGGATCAAATAAATGATCTGCCATCAGCAGCAAAAAGGGCTCATGCAAATGTTCCCTTGCCTTGAGTACAGAAAGGCCATTTTCTTTTTCCCAATCCTCGTTAACAATGTGGGTGATGGAAATTTTCAGACGGTTGGATAAGTGATCTAAAAACGCGCGAACACGCTCCCCCTGGTATCCCGTAACCACATGAAGGTCATCAGCCCCGGCCTCAATAGTAGAGCGGATAACTCGTTCGATCAGGGGTACACCCAGCAAAGGGATGAGGGGCTTGGAATCACCCCTTTGTTTCAGCCGGGTGCCCTTTCCCGCTGCAATGATCAGACATTTCATAAGGGGCAGTAAAGTAAAAGAAATTGACGATGATGGTTCTATAGACGCAATCTGGCAGTACCTCTTTAGTAAGAGAATACTATCGAGAAATGATTGTACCTGATTTGAGCCGCATCCATTGTTTTTTGCCTTACTAATCCATTGTTTCTAATGAAGGATTTGGCTGCCCCACTTCTATTATAACTGGCTCCTGCCCATTTCCGCCGTCATGCTGATCAGATAGTTTTTGGCGTACTCGGTGTGGATTTTTGATAAAGGTCTCTGTCATGGTATATGCCTCGTCGTCAGTATACTGTTGCGTGGGATGTTTGCAGAAATAGGCTGATGGGCCGTACAGAATACCTCCTTTTCCGCGGATGAGGGCGAGTTTCGCGCAACGGATTGAGTCAATAGCAACACCGGCTGAATTTGGTGAATCCTCCACAGAAAGGCGAAGCTCTATGTTCATGGGCACATCGCCGAAGAGTTTTCCTTCCATACGCAGGAAGCAGATTTTATTGTCATTTTGCCACGGCACATAATCACTTGGGCCAATATGAATATTATCGTCATCCAGGCGATTGGCGGCCACGGACTGAACAGCCTCAGTTTTGGACTTCTTTTTTGAAGCGAGGCGGCTGCGGTCAAGCATGTTTAGAAAATCGGTATTTCCGCCGGTATTGAGCTGGTAGGTGCGCTCTAATTTGACACCACGTTTTTTGAACAGATCGGTAAGTGTCCGATGAGTAATGGTAGCCCCTAATTGAGCCTTGATATCGTCTCCAATGATAGGGATATTTTTCTCCTCAAAACGTCTTGCCCATTCAGGATCGCTTGCAATAAACACCGGCATGTTATTAATAAAGGCGACTCCTGCCTCAAGAGCGCATTCAGCATAAAACCGTGTAGCTTCTTCAGAGCCGACAGGTAGGAAGTTCATGAGGATTTCTGCACCGGTTTCTTTTAAAACCTTTACGACTCCTTCCTTCGTTGGTTCTGGTTCGTCGGCTAAAGCAAATGTGCGTTTGTCATCATATTCTTTCATATGATCCGAAAAACCATCCAGTATTCTTCCCATTCGAACGCTGACCCCGGATTTGGGGAGATCAGAGCAGAAAACCGTGGTACAGTTCGGTTTGGCAAATATAGCTGTATTAATATCCTTACCAATTTTACGCTTATCTATATCAAAGGCTGCAACGGTCTCAATGTCCCAGGGCCTGTATCCCCCTATTTCCCAGTGCATCAAGCCTATACTGTCTTCCGGGCTTTTGTCTCGATAATAGTGGATTCCCTGAATTAGGGAACTTGTACAGTTTCCAACTCCTATAATTGCGATTTTGATTTTGCTCACAATTAGTTACCTCCTTTCAAAAAGGGCGTGTCAAGAATTTATTGAAACTGTTTCTGTTATCCAAAAACATGGTATAATTATAATTAAAGAGTACCTCTCCTCCAAACGTAGCAGGGGATAATAGGTATTAGCGCGGTTAATCGACTTGCTATTGCGTGGTTATGTGAGCCTGTCGAATTAGTAATTAATGATTGTTTCAGCAGTAAAGAATAACAAGTTTCTCATTTTTATGATTTTTTGTCAAGGGGAAAGTTGGATAAACCATTTAAAGTTAGTTGTTTTGTCCTTTTTTTAGGATAAGTGGCACTTTTATTGCATATTTTTGATTCGTTGGAAAAGAGTGCCAAAAAAAGTACCTTGGAAGGGCATAAATAACCGGGAGGCATTTGTTTTTATTTTTATTCAGTCCGTCAGAAAACGATTGTTAATTTGTATAAGTTTGTAGTAGCCGATTAGAATCGTCTTAATTTAAATCCATTCGCATGGGTTACTATCAATCTTTTTCATGAGATGAGTATTTTCAGCGAGGTGTCC
>CBDUII010000256.1:0-4393 GCA_965367285.1 uncultured bacterium | reverse complement strand
TGAAAACAAAATAAGTTCCGTTAAAAAATACCTCAAAATAGTGGAGGGCTTTACAAAACATTCCAAAAAGGAAATTGAGTCAGATTTGACGTTAAGAGGTGCTGTTGAAAGATATCTTTATCTTGTTGTGCAGACAGCTATAGACCTTGCTGAAGCTGTAGTATCATATAGAGGCTTTCGCAAACCAGCGACTTTTAGCGAAACATTTTATATATTGAATGAAGAAAATGTCATGGCAAATGAATTAACGGAAAAAATGGTTAAAATGACAGGGTTCAGAAATATCATCGCTCACGACTATGAAGAAATAGATTACAGTATTGTATATGATATTTTAAATACCGGGACAAATGATATCAGGGATTTTTTAAAAGCAATAGAATTGGTTTTTGAGTGAATTGTCCTGAAAGTTTTATTTACCGCAGAGATCGCAAAGTACGCAGAGATATCTGGGTTAAGTGCACTCCATTACACTTTTTATCAATGAGCCTTTCTTGACTTCGGCTATTTAAGGGGCTTAAAGTTAATTTCAACTCAACCCCTCGATTCTGATTTTCCTATTGAGCAAATGGTGAGCGTGTACAATACGACCCATAACGAAGCGGGTTTTTTAATAATAGAATAACCTTTTTAAGGAGTGGGAAGATGAAATTAGTGAGATTTTTAACGGTATTTTGGGTGGCAATGACACTCGCGATTTTTCCGGTTTTCGGGTCAGACGCGACTGCGGCGGGCAAAGAAATAAAATTTACGGAGTTGATTAACCAAAATGACCCCTTGGTGTGGAATGAGCTTTTCAGGGGAAAAATTAAAGGCAATTCTCATTATTTGACAATCGCTGTTTACGAAGTAAAAAATATCCAAAATGACAAAACAGCCAAGGGGATTAATGTTTAAAGTCCATAATGCTAATATAGGAGCCTTTATCTATGCTGACGAAGAAACGGTTAAAAAAATCATTAAAATGGCTGAATGGACCAAAAAAAATAAATTTCTAAATAATCATAAAACAGTAACCTTTTCCGTCTATACTGATCAAGCAATATCCTCGCTTATTTTTTTCTCAAAGCTTGACACCAAGGTAAAGGTAAAATTAACAAATGCTAAAGGATTCTATTTACAGACAAAAATAACGATGAATGATCTTTTAGTAATGACACAAAAAATCGCGAAAATTTTATCCTAACCTACAACGGAGCACTTTTTAGCGCTCCGTCTTTTTTATCCACAAATTCCGGCCAAAAAAAGCCATGATAATGGTATAATTTGTGATGGTAGAGACTATGCGTAGATTTATCCCTTACATTCTAATAATCGTTTTCATTCTCGGTATTACCCTGGGACCTTTGGGAGTGAAAGCGGAAGAAAATAATCCAGAATCGTGCATAAAACTCAGTGGGGTTATTCCAACTGGTTTTAATTGGCCACAGTGTTTTGCCGGCTTAGGAGAAACCGTTCTTTCAATCGTTGCTAAAATTTTGGTACCGATCGGCGGGCTTTTTGACGCGGCTATTGATATTTCTATCAAAGATTTCGGCTCTTACGCAAAAATAAATGGCATCAACACAAATGTTCTCCAGGAGGATTTCTTTGTGGAATATATACCCCCTGTTGAGGAATATTTTCAAGACCAGAAATTTATTAATTAAAAAAAACGGTGTAACTCACCACAGGATAATTGTGCTTTTATTTCAAAGATTTTTCGCCTCTTTAACAAAATTTTACAATGCTCATTCTCTCCTTTTCAGCTGTCCTGAAGAAGCCTAAAATTTCAGCAAATTTCTATTGACTGCGGCCATTTAAGGAGCCTAAAATTAAATTCAAATCAATCCTCGATTTTGATTTTCCTATTGAGCTGGTATTTTAGCTGGCCGAACTAAAAACAGCTTTTATTGGCACTGTCTCTTTTTTTCCAAGTTTTTTAAACCGCTTTTCAAAATTCAGCATCATAAAGCCAACTATTTTTTTTGTTTTCATGTCTCTTCTAACAAAAAAATCCTCATTAATTTCTTCAGAAATTGCCTTTTTGGGCTTCCCTACAGAGATGTCTAAAACATCCCCTTTTTTGTCATAATAAAAGCTTAAATTTTCTTCCATTCTATATCCCCTTTCTTTATTCTATAAGATAAATATGCAGTTATGACAAACTTCTCAACTTTATTGGCAACAATTACCAGGTAATAATCTTTATATTTTTTATGATAAAGCATTACGTCATTGTCAACGCTGCTTTTTTATAACATCTGGTTCTTTTAAAGTGCGTGAAAAATCATTAATATTGGCTGAAATTTCAGGATGCCTTAATAAAATGTGTTTTAGTCTTTCGTCAGTTAGCTTTATCTTGTTCCCAAATAAATCCTTAAACTCTTTCATTCATATCTAATATAGCGTATTTTATTTAAAACTTGTTATTTGCTATTACTAAAGCAGCATTATGTCGGAATTATTTTCAACTATAATTTCGCCAAATAAGCGCCTCATGGCGTAAGCAAAGCCCTCCATAGATAAAAACAGGCCTAAGAAATGTAAGATATAAAACCAATATATTACAAACAAATCAACATATCCACCAAAGTCATCGGAGAAATATTTAAAAACAGGTTGCTGTCTGCCTTATTAAAGGGAGGGGTTATAACAGAGGAACTTGCTGCTTACCTGGAACCACAACTCGGGTTTTGATGTGCACACAAAAGGCCGCTTAAATGGCACAGAGGGGAAAATAATAGGAAGAGTGGCAAAGTATATGAGCCGGGCAGCTATATCTGTAAACAGGGTAGAATACAATAGAGAAGGAGGCTCCGTTGTCATATATGAAAAACAGGATCGATCTTTTTCCGGTAAATTAAAGAGTTACAGTGTTCTGGAGTTTCTGGCGCTGCTTGCAAGCCATATTCCCTACGAATCACTTGTCTATTATTATGGCGTCTATTCCAGTTCATATCGTGGAATTCAGAGATATCTTTTAGATCAACCATGATGTGAAATATTTGGTAATCAAGAGCAATAAACAGATAGTTTTAATTTTATAATCTCTTTCTCAATACTCTCTATCTTTTGAAGTATATCAACATTGTTTTTTATGACCACACTTTTCATACCCTTCATCTCCCTTCCAATAACACCTTTGATTGAAATCTATCATACTAATGATCTTGTTGTCAAAACATTAGGAATATTATTTAAAAGATTATGGAAAAGGATGGGATGGCTATTAATTATTTAGCCCAAGTTTGCAGCAGCCGATGAGTCCCGTTACAAACTCAGGACAACAGAATGTAAAAAACAATCCGTTATGTATTTGGATTTGTAACGGGACGAGAATGGGCTAAAAGCAAACACTTATTTTAACCACGAAGACCACGAAAATCACAGTGCGGCAGAGCCGCAACCAAAAGCTTTTTTGACAGGATGAACAGGATATTTTAAATATTTTGTTAATCACCCAATCGATTCTGAATTATTAATGAAATTATTTCATAGCTTGTTTTAAAAGCGTTAACTTTTCAGCTTAAATATTTTTAGGCTTTATAAAGCGTTTTTCTATGAATAACTTATTCAAATGTAGATGAACTTTTTGATTTACAAGATTAAATCCGGTTCATCCTGTAATCCTGTCTATTATTTTTTCAATAAGTTACGAAAAAACGTTGCTAAGCCTTGCATAAGGCGCTGTAAAAATCAGAACTAAACACCGCCTAAAAAAAACACACTTTTACAGATTTGTAGTACAAAGTACGCGGAGAAAATAAATATTGACATGTGTATACATATTGCTATACACTATACTTATGAAAGTTAATGCGTTGCAAATTCGGCAGTCATTCGGAAAAATCCTTAAAAAACTACAGGCATCAGACGAACCTATTATTGTAGAAAAAGGACGAATACCTGTTGCAGTATTGATATCCCTCAAAACCTTCAAAGAACGGTTTATAGATTATCGTGAGGTTCAAAAACGAAAAGAGCTTCTTGAATTGTTTAAAAAATCAGCCGTTGAATCCCACACCGATTCTTTAAAAACATTAAGAGAACTCCGATATGGTTCGGATTATTGATGCATCGGTTGCCATCAAGTGGTTTGTAAAGGAAGATGGGTTCGAAAAGGCTTTTGCTATTCTTGAACAGGTTCTGGAAAAGCCTACTCTGTTTGCAGTTCCTGAGCTTTTTTATTTTGAATTGACTCATGTTTTTAATCGCTTGATTTCACATCCTTCCAAAGTTCAATCCCAACTTTTATCCCAGGTAGTTCAACTTGGCATTCACAGGTTTTCCATGAATACCGAGTTGCTGTCGGAAATCGTCGCATTCCATAGATTGGTACTTTCAGGCTATGACAGCTCTTATGTCGGGTTAGCCAAACTTCTAAATGGGAAATGGATAACTTGTGATGAGA
>CBDUII010000255.1:0-4401 GCA_965367285.1 uncultured bacterium | reverse complement strand
GTCATAAAGATATACTGGAATTAAGAGACTTAGACGAAGAGGAAGAACTGGAAGTTGAGGCTTCAAAGTTTAATTTGAATTATATTAAACTCGACGGCAATATTGGATGTATGGTAAACGGCGCCGGTCTTGCAATGTCCACAATGGATATTATCAAGCTGGCAGGCGGAGAACCGGCTAATTTTCTTGATGTAAGCGGAGGCGCAAACGCGGAAATGATTGAAAACGCCTTCCGCATACTTTTATCCGATAAAAATGTGAAAGGCGTATTAATAAATATCTTTGGCGGTATCTTGAGGTGTGACATCTTAGCCAATGGAATTATTCAGGCGGCGAAGCACCTGAATATTCAAATCCCAGTTGTCGTCCGAATGGAAGGAACCAATGTTAAAGAAGGAAAAGAAATTTTAAAATCCTCCGGCTTAGCCCTGATCACTGAAAATGGCATGAAAAACGCCGCTGAAAAAATTGTGAAAGCCGTCGGTAATTAACAGTTATCAGTTAACAATTTACAGTCCTTCTCCTGTCATTCCCGACTTGATCGGGAATCTAAAATGGATTCCCGATAAAGCTTGTCCTCGCACGCTCCCCGCTTAAAGCATGCGAGGACAAGCTTTATCGGGGAGCATGCGGGAATTGACAATGCTGACTGCTGAAAGCTGATAGCCGAAAGCTAATGACATACTCCCCGACGCAGAGCATCGGGGTATCTAAAACAACTTTATCAATTTTTTCGACGTAGAACGTCGGGGAATTAAACCCACTGTGTGGGATTAATTATGTCTATTTTAATTAATAAAAATACAAAACTAATTGTCCAGGGTATTACAGGAAAAGAAGGAACTTTTCATACCGAACAGGCCATAGCCTACGGTACTAATGTTGTTGCCGGCGTCACACCCGGGAAAGGGGGGCAAAAAGTAGATGGAGTCCCTGTTTTTAATACTGTTAAAGAAGCAGTTGAAAAGACGTCTGCTAATGTTAGTGTAATTTTTGTTCCACCTCCCTTTGCAGGAGACGCTGTTATTGAAGCCACTGACGCGGGAATAGATCTGGTGGTTTGCATAACAGAAGGTATTCCGACTTTTGACATGATCAATGTTTATGGATATCTGAAAAACAATAATAATACACGATTAATAGGTCCTAATTGCCCGGGGATAATTTCACCTGGAAAAAGCAAAATAGGAATTATGCCGGGACACATCCACAAAGAAGGCAATGTAGGCGTTATTTCACGAAGCGGCACCTTAACTTATGAAGCTGTGGGTCAATTAACCGGTTTGGGAATCGGCCAGTCCACTTGCGTTGGTATAGGAGGTGATCCTATAATCGGAACAAATTTTATCGACTGTTTGCAGTTGTTTCAGGAAGACGATGATACAAAAGCAATAGTAATGATTGGTGAAATAGGCGGCACAGCTGAGGAGGAAGCAGCCCAATTTGTTAAAGAAAATGTTACAAAACCGGTTGTGGGATTTATCGCCGGTCAAACCGCTCCTCCCGGAAGGAGAATGGGACATGCAGGCGCCATCATCGCGGGCGGGAAAGGAACCGCGGCGGAAAAAATGGCTGCTATGTCTGATGCTGGTATTCATGTCTGCAAGAGCCCGGCAGAAATAGGACAAACCATTCAGTCTGTGTTAAAATAGCGAGCCGGAGGCTCGCTATTTTAGTTAATGTTTGTTTCAAAAAACGAAACAAACAAATAACTATTAACAAACAACTTACAATAAGGAGGTTTTTCATTGTCTCATAAAGATGATCTAACAATTAGGATTGGCGGAGAAGGGGGAGAGGGTATTATCAGCTCTGGAGATATCCTGACCCAGGCCGCAACGCGATCAGGACTGAATGTTCTGACCTTTAAAACCTTCCCTGCGGAAATCAAAGGCGGGTACGCCATGTACCAGTTAAGGCTTTCGAGCGAAAAAATTATCTCAACAGGCGATGGTTTTGATGTTTTCGTGGCATTTAATGAAGAAGCTTACCGGGTAAATAAGAACAGGCTTACAGAAGGAACGGTGTTTCTTTATGACGGCGCGGGAACCGGCGGGTTTGAGCCGGAAGAACTGCCGGGAGTGGTGAGCTATGCTATTCCCATGTCAAAAATCGCAAAGGAAGACCTCGGAACTTACCGGGCTAAAAACATGGTGGCTCTCGGAGCGATTGCTCACCTTTTTTCTATCTCCTTCAAGAACCTGGAAGAAATAGTAACAAATAAATTTAAAAGAAAAGGCGATGAAGTCGTTGAGATAAATATCAAGGCCTTATACGCGGGAAAAGACTATGTTGAAAAGGAACTCAAAAAAACAGATACCCTGAAAGTTGCTTCTTTAGAGGAAAAAGAGGACATTATCGTATTAGATGGGAATGCAGCGATAGGACTCGGGGCGCTTCTCGCGGGATGCAATTTCTTTTCCTGCTATCCCATTACACCGGCAACAGAGGTCGCCAACTGGCTCTCAATTTTTTTGCCGAAAGTTAAAGGGACCCTCGTTCAGGCGGAAGATGAAATCGCTTCTCTGGGGAATGTTCTCGGCGCTGCTTATGCCGGGGCAAAGGCTATGACCGCCACATCCGGCCCCGGGCTTTCTTTAATGAGCGAACTTCTTGGAATGGCCTGTATGGCTGAAATTCCCTGTGTAATCGTGAACGTTCAGCGCGGGGGACCGGCCACCGGTCTACCGACAAAACATGAGCAGTCCGATCTTTTCCTGGCGGCCCATGGCAGCCATGGCGACGCTTCGAGAATCGTTCTGTCATGCAATAATGTTGAAGATTGCATTTCCCTGACTATTGTCGCGTTTAACCTGGCGGAAAAATACCAGACGCCGGTTATCCTTCTGAGCGACGGCTCACTTGGCATGAGAAAAGAGGGAATAAAGCGACCGGATATTTCCAAAGTAAAAACTCTCGAAAGATTAAAATATGATCCATCTTCAAATGGAGATGAGCCATTCATGAGATACAAGATAACTGACAATTGGATATCCCCAATGTCTATCCCCGGGATGGAGGGCGGCGCCTATGTTGCCACAGGCATCGAACATGGAGAAACAGGCGCGCCTGTATATACCCCGGAGAATCATGAGCTGATGGGCAAAAAAAGATTTGAAAAAATCAAAAATGTGGAAGACGATCTGCCTGAAAGTAAACGGATAGGCGACGAGCAGGCGGACATTGGATTAATCGCCTGGGGTTCGACCCAGGGGGATGTAGAAGAAGCGGTTAACAGGGCGCGGGCAGAGGGCTTAAAAGTAGCCGCCCTTTTCCCTAAACTGGTTTTTCCGGTACCCGTAAAAGCCATAGAAAAATTCAATAAAACTGTCAAGAAAATCATGGTTCCGGAAATTAATTACCAGGGTCAGTTCGCGGACTTAATCAGGGCTGCGACCGGTATCCCGGTTATAAAATATACTATCTACGGTGGATTGCCTTTTACGCCAAAAGAAATACACAACAAAATTAAGGAGACTATTTAATATGTTGCAAGAAGCGATACCGGTAAAAGAATATAAAAGTGAAGTAACCCCTGTTTGGTGCCCGGGCTGCGGCGACTATGGGGTATTGAACGCCTATTTAAAAGCATTATCCGAACTGAAAATTGACTACAACGAAGCTGTTACAGTATCCGGCATCGGTTGTTCCAGCCGTTTCCCATTTTTTGTTAAAACCTACGGAATTCATTCCCTGCACGGAAGGGCGCTGCCCCTGGCCGTGGGAGTAAAGCTGGCCAGGCCGGATCTGACTGTAGTTGTCACCTGTGGCGACGGTGACGGGTTTTCCATTGGCGGCGGCCATGTTCCTCATGTGGTAAGAAAAAATATTGATATTACCTGGATTTGCATGGATAACAGCATCTACGGATTAACCAAGGGTCAGGTTTCACCGACCAGTTCAGTTGGACTGCCCGGCAGCACAACTCCTTACGGCTGCCCTGACGAACCGGTAAACCCGATGGCTTATATTCTTACCTATGGCGCTACTTTTGTAGCCAAGGCTTTTTCAGGAAACCCGAAACAACTGACTGATATTTTTATGCAGGCAATGCGGCATAAAGGATTTTCCTTCATTGATGTTATTTCTCCCTGTCCCACTTTTAACCAAAAAGATACTTTCAAAGCATATAAGGAAGTCCTGGAACCGCTTCCGGAAAATCATGATGTTACGGATAAAGTAAAAGCCCTTGATATTGCCCTTAACTATGGTGGAAAACTAATTACCGGGATTTATTACAAAGCGGATAAACCGGATTATTGGAGCATGCTGGAAGGTATTAAAGAAAAGAGCAAGGCGTCGGACAAACCTGACTACGAAGCGATTATCGATACTTTTAAAGTTTAAAAAAATGGAAAAGACGTTGGCTATTATTAAACCGGACGCAATGAAGAGAAAACT
>CBDUII010000254.1:0-4404 GCA_965367285.1 uncultured bacterium | reverse complement strand
GACCCAACATTTCAAATTTATATTTAAGTTGTCGACGGATCGACAATTATCTGTTTTGCTTGGCCCACCGGTTATGTATATGTTACCCGCGGAATCCTGGCCACCTTCAATATCGAAGCTGAATTAGCAGGAGTCCTGGGGCATGAAATCGGGCATGTTATCGCGCATCATGGAGTAAAGCAGTTGACCAAATCCCTTGGCCTTACTCTTCTCTCTCTCGGGGGTGTCATTGCCAACCCCAGAGAAGGTGGCAAATGGCTCATGGTCAGCCAGTCAATTTTTAATCAAATCCTCCTGGGATACGGAAGAGAGGCAGAACTGGAAGCAGACACTCTGGGTCTTATTAATGCTTACCAGGCCGGTTATGACCCCACACAAATGATTAAATTTCTCAGAGGCCTGAAGGTTAAAGAAATGATGACCGGTCAAACTTATCACAGTTTTCAGTCCACACATCCGGATACACGGGATAGAATCATAAGGGCAGAAGATATGGCCGGTTCGCTGATCAGAAAAAATGGAAAAATTGAGCTGTTTACAAAGCGATATCTTTCCCACATCTCTGGATTGGACTATGGTGGGAAGCGAAACACGGAAGACAGAAGGATTTACCGAAAAAAAGAATTTATTGACCTGTATCGGGTAAAAGATGGGGATACTTTTGACTCCATAGCAAAGCAGCAATTAGGAGACATAAAAAAAGCTATGGATATAGCTACTCTGAACAATCGCAGTCAAAAAGAGAAACTTAAACATGGGGAAATAATAAAGCTCGTCCGGGAAAGATCATGAGACCGAATGTTGGAGAAAATATTAAAGTTAGATAGAGATCTCTTTTTAATTATCAATAACAACCTTGAAAGCTGGTTTAATGATTTTTTCCTTGGCGGCTTAACCATAACCGGCAACCTCCTGATCCTGCTCCCTTTAGCTCTCGCTTACTTGTATATAGTCGATAAAAACAATTTCAAAAAAAACTCTATCATTCTTATCTTAGCGGTAATCCTTGGCGGTCTGATTGTAAAAATCATAAAAGAATTCGTAGGCAGGCCCCGTCCACTTAAGGAGATGGAGCCACTGCTAACGGCGGGAAAGGTTCATATCCATAACATCCTTGGCGCGCACCGTGAAAATTCTTTTCCTTCAGGCCATACACAGGCGGCATTTGGCACAGCAACAGCCCTGATTTGTATTTACCGAAAACACGCGCTTTATTTAATATTAATTGCCTTTTTGATGGGGCTATCCAGAATATACGTGGGCGTCCATTTTCCCCTGGATGTAGTCTGCGGGGCAATACTCGGCATCATCACATCATTAGCGGTCTTCAACTTAGCCGCAAGGCGTCTGAAATAAAACTGATTTTCTCAATCCTGCGATATTATAATTTTCTCAAGCTCCAAACCACCTTGCCCAATATTGGACTATCTTTTCCTAATTTTGCTATATCATAAGTGTGGCTTGGGAATTTGTTTCTATTTGTGTTGTCATGGGTCATATGCAGGAAACTATCCTGTATAAAAGCTCTCCCAACCTTGACTTCATTTTTCTGTTTAAATATATAAATACTGTTTTGTGATTCCTGAGTGTCGCTCAAATTCACGGTAACTAAACTGCCGTCCGGCAAGGTCGGCGACATAGAGTCTCCTTTAATTTTAAATGAAACAAAATCTCCATTTTTGGGGAGAAAATTTTTAGGCACAAGAGTATATTCTCCGCTTTTGACTTTGCTGCCGCCCTTGTAGTAAACCAAAGAATCAGGTTGTACTACAGGGACAGAGAGAAGATTTTCTGAAATAGATTTGTTTGCAATATCAACCGGTCTATACTTATCCGGATGTATAATCTCGATAGCTGTTAGTTTGATTAACGCGAAAAAATGCTGTTTAACCTTTGGGTTCTTTGAAAGAAAAAGACGCAATAACCCTTCTGCCGGATCCATTCCCAAACGTAAACAAATATTTTCCACAAGATGTTCACTAATCCCAAACCGTTTCCCCGAACAAATTCTTGAAAGAACCGCCTGGTCAATTCCCAAATCATCGGCTGCATCGCTGCGAGTGCGATACTTCTTATCTATTACCGGTCTGATATGATCGGCCAAATAGGAACTAAACTTTTCCATAAAATTTCTCCCCACTAAAAATTGGATTAATCAATAATTTAGACTATTTATAGTTTTTATCATTAAACAATTTGAAAATCAAATATTATTTGCAATTAATTTGATTTTAATTTCTTAATATAATATAGTTGGATAAAATATGGTGGGCGTAGCTCAGTTGGTAGAGTGCTGGATTGTGGCTCCAGTTGCCGCGGGTTCAAGTCCCGTCGCTCACCCCATATTCTTTTCTACCCCGCGTTTTTTTCTCAGGAAAACACCACATACATTTTATGATAAAAACAAATACAATTCAAATTTTACCCGAAAACATCACTAATAAAATAGCGGCTGGAGAGGTTATTGAAAGACCGGCTTCCATAGTTAAAGAACTGTTGGAAAATTCTATTGACGCTTTGTCCACCCGAATAACGGTTTCCGTTAAAAATAGCGGTAAGAGCGTAATCAAAATTTTAGATAACGGTATGGGGATGACTCGTGACGACGTCCTGCTGTCTTTGGAACGTCATGCTACCAGTAAAATATCTTCCGTAGAAGATCTCAGCACTATTGAAACATTAGGATTTCGAGGGGAGGCGCTTCCCAGTATCGCCTCTATTGCCAGGCTCAAGATAATTTCTAAAGCTGCAGATGACGAGGCCGGCACATACATTTTTATTGAAGGGGGAAAAATCCAGGATGTGAAACAAATAGCCGCGTCCACTGGCACCTCCGTGGAAGTCAACCAGATATTCTTTAATACTCCTGCCCGGAAAAAATTCCTGAAAAGTGATATTACTGAAATGTCCTATATTAGCCAGATATTCAATACAATTTCTTTAGCTTTTCCAAACATACAGTTCAGGTTCATCGCCTCTGATAAAGAGGCTATCAATACCCCGGCATCAGGTGATTTGGAGACCAGGATTGGTGACCTTTTTGGAAAAGATCTCGTTAAAGATTTAATACCCGTCTACAGGGAAGCAAACAAAATGAAGCTGAAAGGCTACGTTTCCAGACCTTCTTTCAGCCTCTCCGGAAGACGAAATCAATTTTTTTATGTTAATAACCGCTGTGTCAAAGATAAATCAGTCAATCATGCAATTTACGATGCGTACCGTACATTATTGCCTAAAAACCGCTATCCGGCTCTATTTTTGTTTTTGGACGTTTCTCCCAGCACGATAGATGTAAACGTCCATCCGGCAAAGGCTGAGGTCCGTTTCGCAAATCAACGGCTGGTACACGATTTTATATATCACGCGGTTTTTAAAACACTCTCGGAACATAAAGAACAAAATCATAATGATACTTTTCAAATTAATCATACTGCGCATGATGCTCTCCAATTCGGACAGCCGGAAAACAAAGAAAAATTTGTTAATTCGACATCTTTCAGTTTTTTCACCTGTAAAGACCAGAACCTAAAGCCTTCGGCTATCCCGCAAAGGGAAGGAGAAACAGATTTTAATATGCCGTCCCCAACCACACAGAACTACCATCGATACTCAAACTGCGTGCCTGTAGGACAAATTGAAAATTCTTTCATCGTATTGGAAAATTCGTCGAATATGATTCTTGTAGATCAGCATACCGCTCATGAAAGAATATTGTTTGAAAAATTAGAAAAGGAATTTAAAGAATCTAAAATCGAAAAACAGCAGTTGCTCTTTCCTATTAGCGTGGAGCTTTCGCACAGCGAGTCTGTTTTGTTAGAAAACCATTTGGAAGATATCCGTAAAGCAGGTCTGGAAATCGAGTGTTTTGGAAAAAACACATTTCTGATAAGAGCGGTTCCGTCTATTTTAGAAGGAAAAGATTATACGGCACTGCTTCTGGAAATTGTTGGCATCCTCGCAAAAGCAGAGAAAGCAGAATCTTTTGAACAGATTTTTACAGAGACTTTTAAAATTCTCGCATGCCATGCGGCTATACGAGCTAATGAAAAGCTCAAACTGGAGGAAATTCAAAAGTTACTTTTGAACCTGGATAAAACTGAATTACCATATACATGTCCTCATGGACGGCCTATTTCCCTGGTTTTTAGTTTAAAAGATATTAAAAAGAAATTTCTGAGGATTTAATATAAACAGTTAATTATTCTTTTGAACAGGTGAGCTATTACTTCAACGAATGAATATTGTAAACTCTTGCAGGAGAAATAATGCTGGATAAAAATTTACCGGAATATTTAACCTACGATGACGTGCTGCTTAAACCAGCCCGATCCGATGTCCAGCCCAAAGATGCCAACATATCAACCAGGCTCACCCGAAAAATAAAATTAAACACTCCCCTGATTT
>CBDUII010000253.1:0-4406 GCA_965367285.1 uncultured bacterium | reverse complement strand
GGGGGGAAAAGGCAGCGAAGAACATGATAGAAGCAATCAATAAAAGGAAAAAGGCTGGCTTTAACAGACTGCTGTTTGCCCTTGGAATGGGGTACGTTGGTGAAAGGGCGGCTTATTTGTTGTCTAACAATTTCTTTTCAATGGATGAGTTAAAATTAGCTTCAAAAGAGAAAATCGAAAGTATTCATGAGATAGGCCCAAAAGTATCTGAGAGCATTGTTTACTTTTTCGCCGAAAAGAAAAACATTCAGGTTGTAAATAAGTTGAAAAAACTTGGCGTCAATATGGAATCAATACAAAGCAACAAGCAAAGAGATTTACTGCAGGGGAAACAATTTGTTTTGACCGGTACTTTAACAAAATATTCACGCGATGAAGCAAAAGAGATGATTGTAAACTCGGGAGGAAGGGTAACTTCTTCAGTAACAAAAAATACCGATTATATTTTAGCCGGGGAGAAACCAGGCTCGAAATATGAAAAGGCCAAAACTTTAAATATAAAAATAATTAACGAGAGAACTTTTGAAAAAATGTTGCATTTTTAACCCTCTATTTCTCTTATTTTTGATTTGATTTTCCGTTGCAAATCAGCAGAAGGTCCGCTATTTAAAGCTTGTTCCATATAATCCAGCGCCTTGCTTTTTTCACCCAAAACATCATAAGCCAATCCTATTGTATATATGGAATCAGGGACTTTATTGCCATTTCCATATTCATCTACCACTACATTAAATTCTTCTATCGCTTTCTCGTAATCCTCCATCATAAAATAGCACTGCCCTATCCAAAAGACAACATTATCTCTAAGGTTTGTCTGGGTCCTGCGATTATCTAAACTCTTAAACAAGCGGAGAGATTCTTTATATTGTTTAATATTGAATAACCGAAGAGCCTTGTCGTAATCCCTTTTGACACCGCCTCTTGGTGTTCCTCTTACTATTCTCTTCGGCGCCGGGCTTCTTAACTTTGCTTCAAATTCCATCTCATTAATGCTATCTTTTAAATCTTCTATTTGGAGTTGCAGTTTATGAATAGTATCTTTTAATTCTTCAATTTCTGCTGAGTTTGCCGCGCTTTCACTTCCTCCCCCTTTCATCTCTTCAATTTCACTTATACGAGGTGAAAGAGCGCTGACTGTATCTTCGAGTTCCTCTAATTTTAATTGAGACTCCTCCTGTTGAGAATGTAGCATTTCGAGATCTTCTCTCAATTCTTCTACTGCCACTGGTTCTACCTCTTCAAATTCTCCAAATTCACTTTCAAGCTCCACTTCTTCATCCTCATCGTCCCAAAAGGGCATCAAGGCACATCCGGAAAAAGATACTGAAATAATAAAAATAAATGCAATAAAGTATAAAACTCTAAATTTTTTAAAAAATATGTTCATTTTTCCCCTCCACCTCCAGAATGTAAGATTCAATTAAGTAATATTATAATTAGATCATATTTTATACTACTTTACGGTAATGTTAAAAAAAACATTAGCTTTTTAAATAATTTTCAGTATTCTTCGGAATATACTTTAATGTTTACTGAGTTGTCAAGTTTATAAAACAGCTACTTTGGTATCTTTTCCCAGTCCTTTAAAAACCTCTCAATTCCTATATCGGTCAAAGGATGTTTCGAGAGTTGCTGGATTACTTTAAAAGGAATTGTAGCCACATGAGCGCCCATGAGGGCTGCATCATTAACATGAATAGGATTTCGGATACTGGCAACTATAAGCTCTGTCTCAAAACCATAATTACCATAAATTTCTAATATCTGATTAACAACATCCATTCCCACATGCCCGATATCATCCAGTCTTCCCACAAAAGGACTAACATAGCTTGCGCCGGCTTTTGCTGCCAGCAGTGCTTGTAGAGGGGAAAACACGAGAGTAACGTTTGTTTTAATCTTTCTTTTAGAGAGTATTTTTACAGCTTTAAGTCCTTCTGGGATCATCGGAATCTTAACGACCACATTTTCAGAAATTTTTGATAATTTTTTTGCCTCCGCCACCATTCCTTCCGAATTCAGAGAAATTGCTTCCAGGCTTACCGGACCGGAAACTTCCCTGCATATTTCCTTTACAACCTCATCGAAAGGTCTTCCGGTTTTAGAAATTAAAGTAGGATTGGTAGTAATACCATCGACCATCCCTAACTTCTGTGCTTCACGAATTTCATTAATATCTGCAGTATCAACAAAAATTTTCATAAACACCCGTCCTTTGAAATTTAATATTATTATTTACTATTTAATAGTGCGCCCGGCAGGATTCGAACCTGCGGCCTACGGAACCGGAATCCGCCACTCTATCCAGCTGAGCTACGGGCGCATTGGCCTCTGGGTGAATTATAACAAAAAACTCATTAATCAAAAAGCTAATATAAATTATAATTCCTGAGCGTCCAGCAAACTATTCTCTAAAGTTACTTATTTCTATGCTCAGAAGTAATGACCGTGTGAATGCCGCCTCGAACGTAAAAGTCGCCAATAATTTTCATATATCTCGGTTTGCAAGCATTGACCAGGTCATTGAGAATTCCATTTATTACTGCTTCATGATACGCCCCTTTATCCCTGTAAGACCAAATATATAATTTTAATGACTTAAGCTCTATACACAGCTTGTCCGGAATATAAAATATATCGACAGTAGCAAAATCAGGCTGCCCTGTTTTTGGACACAGGCAGGTAAATTCAGGGCATTCCATATGGATTTCATAATCTCGCTCTGGTTGAGGATTTGGAAATACCTCTAAATTTTCAGATGATTTTTTTGACAACTGAGCCTCTCCTTGTTTCTGATTTTAGTTTAAAACCAAGCAAAAAAAAAGCCCCCTTTTGCGGGGGGCTTTAAAAAATACAAGACAATTGAGCTTAATACATTCCGCCCATTCCGCCCATTCCGCCTCCTCCACCAGCGGGAGGCATCGGAGGGGTCTCTTTCTTCTCCGGAATTTCAGTAATCATTGCCTCTGTTGTAAGTACCAAACCCGCAATACTCGCTGCATTTTGAAGCGCGGTCCTTGCAACTTTTGTCGGATCAATGATTCCTGCTCTTACCATGTCAACATATTTACCGGTATTAGCATCATAGCCCACATCGCCTTTTTCTGATTTCACCTTTTGCACAATGATAGCACCTTCAGCACCAGCGTTAGCTGCAATTTGTCGTATAGGTTCTTCCAAAGCTCTTGCTATAATATTAGCGCCTATTTTCTGGTCGCCTTCCAAATCCATTTTATTGACGGTCGGGATTGCCCTCAAAAAAGCCACTCCGCCACCGGGGACGATCCCTTCTTCCACAGCAGCCCTGGTTGCATTTAAGGCATCTTCAACGCGCGCCTTTTTTTCTTTCATTTCCGTTTCAGTTGCAGCGCCAACATTGATTACCGCGACACCTCCTACCAATTTAGCCAGTCTTTCTTGAAGCTTTTCCTTATCGTAATCAGACGTTGTTTCTTCAATCTGATTTCTGATTTGCTTCACCCTGCCGCTGATGTCAGAACTCTTTCCTTTTCCTTCCACAATAGTAGTATTTTCTTTATCAATGGTTATCCGTTTGGCTAGTCCTAAATCATCAACAGTAATACTTTCCAACTTAACCCCGAGATCCTCTGAAATTACTTTCCCGCCGGTAAGAACTGCAATATCATCTAACATTTCTTTGCGCCGATCGCCGAAACCAGGCGCCTTCACAGCAGCGCAATGAAGAGTTCCACGCAGTTTATTGACAACAAGAGTCGCTAAAGCTTCTCCTTCAACCTCTTCAGCAACAATTAAAAAAGTCTTTCCCATTTTAGCAATTTGTTCAAGAATAGGGAGCAAGTCTTTCATGTTAGATATTTTTTTCTCGTGCAGAAGCAAATAACAATCACTTAATACTACCTCCATCCTCTCAGAATCAGTTACAAAATATGGAGATAAATATCCTCGATCAAATTGCATTCCTTCTACTATATCCAGAGAGGTTTCCATGCTTTTAGCTTCTTCCACGGTGATAACACCGTCCTTGCCAACCTTATTCATAGCTTCAGCAATTAGATCCCCTATAGTCGCGTCATTGTTAGCTGAAATAGTACCAATTTGCGCAATTTCTTTTTTATCTTTCGTCGACTTACTAATTTTCTTCAAGTATCCGATAACCGCTTCAACAGCTTTTTCTATACCTCTTTTAATGTCCATCGGGTTGGCGCCAGCTGTAACGTTTTTAAACCCTTCTCTGTAAATTGCCTGTGCCAAAACCGTGGCTGTGGTTGTTCCGTCTCCGGCTATATCGCTGGTTTTACTTGCTACCTCGTTAACCATCTGGGCGCCCATATTTTCAAACGGATCTTCCAACTCAATTTCTTTAGCTACAGTTACGCCATCTTTTGTAATGGTTGGAGATCCAAACTTTTTATCAAGAATAACAT
>CBDUII010000252.1:0-4435 GCA_965367285.1 uncultured bacterium | reverse complement strand
GCTGCAGGGCGATTTCGGTTTTTGCATCGGGGTCAGCAAGGTTGCTCGCCTTAGGGAGGAGCCGAAGATTCCCTAAAATCACAGTGAGCGGCGTGCGAAGCTCGTGGCTCATGGTGTTCAGAACTTCCGATTTGAGACGGTTGGCGGTTTCCGCTTCTTCTTTGGCCTGGATCAAAGATTTTTCGGCCTTTTTCTGTTCCGTGATGTCCACTATGCAGCCGACAAACCTGCTTTTCACTTCTTCTTCTTCTGCAACTGCTCTGCCAACAGAAAGATGCATTGGAAATATCGAGCCGTCTTTGCGCTTTCCTTCTACTTCACGACCAAAACCGATGATCTTGGGCTCCCTGGTGCGAAAAAAATTAGCTAGATACCCATCGTGTTCGCTGTGGTAAGGCTCCGGCATAAGCATCTTTATATTTTTACCGACTACTTCATCGGCCTGATAGCCAAAGATTATCTCCGCCGCCGGATTAAAAGTTTCGATTATGCCTCTACCATTAATCATGATAATGCCGTTCAGGACGGTGTTCACAATTGCCCGGTTATGATGTTCGCTTTTTTGCAAATTCTTTTCCGCCTGCTTGTGTTCAATCCCCAATCCGACACTGTCGGCAATCGAGGCCAGCGCATTGAGCGCAGTTTCTGTCAGCTGTTGTTTGGCAAACATCGCCATCACTCCCACGATTTTATCTTCCACAATCAGTGGATAACCGGCAAAGGCTATCATTCCTTCTTTTTTCGCCCATTCCTGCTCCGGAACCCTGGGGTCTCCGATTACCGAATTAGTTAGATGTGGCTTACGTTCCCGCGCGATCAAACCGATTTTGAACTTGCCGACCGGCACCCGGGCGTGTCCGCCGTCGATGTGCGTGTAAATTCCCCTACTCGCCTGTAACTCAAGTACTTGCTCTTTTTCGTTTAGTGTCCATATCCGGGCAAACGCGGCGTCCAAATGTTTCACTATTGCAGTTGTACAGCCCTGTAAAATTTCTTTCAGGTCACCGCTCTGAGTCAGTGCGGCGCCAACATCAGCATTTAAATTAGCCAAACGCAGGCGCTCCTTTTCGACCTGGTAAGTGTGAATGTAATCGAAGCAGAGTCCGCCTAATGGCACCAGATAAGCAATGATTTTCAGAAAATGCGCGATATTAAAATGGTTGTCGAAAAGAGCGGTTGAACCAAAAGCCATGTGAAGCTGAGTTGCTACTTCCGGTATCGCGCTGATGATTAAAGCATGGGAGAACAAACTCGGTACTTTCCTGTAAAACAACGGATAAACAACTGTTCCCGCAAAGATAAACAAAATCAGCGGCAAGACATCATAAGGCCGGGTAATTACCGAATCGGGAAACATTGTTTGCGGCAGCACGGCCCGGGTAGCGCAAAAGTTAATAATCCCATAAGCAATACTGCCGAAGATCAGGCTTATCACCATAACAAAACCGAATCCTTTTCCTTTTTGCCGCTCTTCTTGAGAAAACGAATAATCATATTTCCCCCCCCTTTTACCGATTCGTATGAGAAAGATGCCGACGCCGGCGATCATAATTAAAGCGTTAAAGATCCGGCAGATTGCCCAGGTAAAGGGAATAAGGTCCCGGTTATCCGCCACTGCTTCTATCAGCCTGGTCGCGGCTAATGTATGAAACGCGTCCATACATCCCGCGAAAAAAAGCGCTAGGCCGATAATAGGGGTGGTAATGTCCCGGGTAATGCGGAAATGAGTGAATGCCAATATCACGGTAAAGATAGCGGCGCTGAACGCGCTCCACTCCAGGATGGTATGCGTGAAAGCGCCCGATAGCTTGTTAAACATTGCGTCGGTTACCTGGTTAGGCGCCTGGTGGATTACCTCATCCAGATCAATAGTGCTTTTTTGCGTGCCGAAATCCACTCCAAGGAGATTCAAAATAAAGGGTATTACGCAAATCGCCACAACCAGCCAGAACATGGGTTTAGGAACTTTTGGTTTTTCTGTCTTTGCATCAACCATACTATTTCCTTTCTTTTACAACTCGTTCCCATGCTCCGCGTGGGAACTAGTAAATTTTCAGTGCAAGTAATTTTTTATAGACTCTCTTTTTTTTCTTCCAAAACAGATTGAACTTTAAGATTCAGCTCGTCAGGGCAAAACGGCTTTTTTATAAAACCCGCTCCGCCCGCTTGCAGAAAAACTTTGGAAAGTTTGTCATCCCCATAACCACTCATCATAATGATTGGCAAATCAGGGTATAATTTCTTAATTTCCGTGAAAGCCTCCATTCCGTCCATTTCCGGCATCTGGTAATCAGTCAACACCAGGTCAACTGGTGTCACTTTGAGAGCCTCTAATGCCATGCAACCGTCAGCGGCAGTCATAATTTGAAAATCTTTTTTTATTTTTTTGAGCAGTCTAACGAGCAATGTGCGTAGAATCGCATCATCATCTACGACTAAAATTTTGTTCATTTTTTCCTCCTTTTTTTTTCTCACCTGAATGAATTCAGGTGTTAATGAGATCCCCTTTCTCCATTTCCACTTTCTCCATTTCCTCTTCTTTTCCCAATATCGTTTCTTTGAATCTTTGAAACAATTCATCGTCGAAATGCCCCTCCCAGAAGGACATTGTTTTAATAGCTTCTTTGGGAGACATAGCTTTTTTATAAGATCTATTGGCAATCAATGCCTCAAAAGCATCAACGATAACTCCCATTAGACCGGGCACGCCTATATCCCCGCCTTTCAGTCCGTTTGGATAACCTTTGCCGTTCCATTTTTCATGGTGCCGTGTCGCGATCTCGAAAGGAATTTTTTTTACTCCCGGCATTTCCTTTAGTATTTTTTCTGTATATTCAACGTGCTTCTTCATCTCCGCCCACTCAACAGGACTAAATTTGTCCGGCTTATGTAAAATCGATATCGGCACATCCACCTTCCCGAGATCATGGATCAACCCTCCTATTGCAAAATCCTCAATTTCCTCCGGAGAAAAACGGTATTTGTCGTTTTTTAAGTTTCTGACGAATAACATGAGGTATATTGCTACTCTCAAGGAATGCACAAAAGTCTCGCCGCTGTATTCTTTAATCGCTTTTAAGACGCCGTCAATTTCATCGTCTTCAATTCCTTTCACAATGGCCTCTCCCGCAAATTTTATATCCTCAAAGGGTGGGGCGCCTTGCTTGCATTGAGCCCAATTGTAAATTCCATTCATGCTGGACAGCGTTATTCTCAGAACTTTTTTTTGAGACGGCTTGAGTTCTTTCCAGTCGCTGTCTTCTTCCCGTCGCAGGAGAGCCTCCGTTTTGCCGATCAAAGTTCCTACCTTGAACGGTTTTAAAATGTAATCATCGGCATCGAGTTGTATTGCTTTTTTGATATACCGGAAATCGTTATGAACCGTTAACATTACAACTGGAATTTTTTCTGTAATCTTGTTTTCCTTGATAAATTCCAATACTCCTCTCCCGTTCATCTCTCCCGGCATTTCAATATCCAGAATGATCAGGTCCGGCTTTTTCTCAATTGCCATTTCCAATCCCTCGCGCCCTGTTTCAGCGAAGAACATTTTGTGTCCCATTCTTGCTAAATAGTGGTTCAAAAGTTTGTGAACTGACGAATCATCATCTACAACTAAAATTTTTTTCATTTCTCCTCTGCTCGAATCCAGTTAACAATGTGGTAGAGTAAAAACATGCCGATTCCCCCTAACATTACAAACAGCAGTAATCTCTCCCGGATGGTCTTCACGCTGTCCAGGTTAATTTTTTTCATGGGCAGTATAATTTCCAAAACTCCTCTCACATCCCCTGTTTTCCAGTCTCTCCTGGGACTTTGCGGATGGGAATTATGGCAGGACACACAGGCGGGCCGCATCAGGTCTGCTTTTGCGTATCGCAATGACCAGGCTCCGTTATAATCTACAAACTCGTAATATGGCTCATCAGGATTTCTTCTTAATTTAAAAAGAGCCACTCTTTCAAACTGATCCTTCGGGCCGCCCCCTTCCCTCCAGGGAAAGGGATAGTCGCTGTAAAGGCGTGTTATGGCGCCTTTGCTGTGTTTTCCGATATGTTCGCCTAATTCCATGCTCAGTGTTGCAGGTAATGGAATCGCGCCCTCATGTTCCATGTAATCATGCCTGACGTCGATGCCCTGCGGCCGCACCCGTTCTACAACCTTTGAAGTGTACAGAGTGCGGAAACTTTCTATGGCCTGGATGTAAATGGACGCGTCTTCCAGAGCGGTCAATTCGATTATCTTCACCCGCAGTCTGAACATGTCATGGATTACCAGCCCTACGCCTGATACAAAAACAATGACGAAAATTGGGATAAAATGTTTTCGCAGAAAATGGCGCATCTTGTTGGCATTAGAATTTTTCTTCATATTCAACTAATCCAAGCCGTAAACGGCTGGGCTATTACCCTTTCCATGATACACTGTTAACTAA
>CBDUII010000251.1:0-4444 GCA_965367285.1 uncultured bacterium | reverse complement strand
AACACCGCCTAAAAATTCTTCCCAAAAAAAGAAGCTTTTACGGTGTAATAGTATAAAATGCTCTTTGCAATTCCGCGGTTTTGCGAGAAATTAAAAATCCCGTTAATTATATCTAAAAGGTTTTTTTAATGAAAAAACTGATGGAGTTTTGCGTAAATCGCCCAAAGGCTGTTACAGGGGTTATGGCTGTAATAACGGTAGGGTTTCTGCTTGTGGCAATCCTGCCAACCATCTGGCCAAATACCTTCAATATGCTTCATCCATTGTCCGTGGATACAGACCCGGAGCATATGCTGCCTGAAGACGAGACTGTTCGTATTTTTCACAACAGGCTGAAGAAGGAGTTTTCTCTTCACGATATTATCGTGCTTGGTATTGTAAACGACTCTCATCCTGAAGGGGTCTTTAACACACAATCGCTCAAAAAAATATACGCTCTTGCCGAATTTGCTAAAACCCTTCACTGGCCGGATGAGGAAAATTCTGAAGAAGAAGTCGGCGTCATTGAGGTGGACCTTATAGCGCCATCAACAGTTGATAACATAGAGCATGGCGGTCCCGGAGTGGTGAAGTTCGAGTGGCTCATTCCCTCTCCCCCTAATTCTGAAAAAGACGCTGTGGCTATTCGTCAAAAAGCAGAACGCATCCCTTTCCTGAATGGGACAATGCTCTCGGAAGATGGAAAAGCCATGGCCCTGTACCTTCCGATCACTTCAAAAGATATCACTTATGACATTTCAAAGAAGCTGAAAGAAAAAATCGCCTCTTTTTCCGGTGATGAGCGTTATTATATTACGGGACTGCCTGTCGCGGAAGATACTTTTGGCGTGGAAATGTTTAAGCAAATGGCTATTACCGCGCCTATAGCAATGTTCGTCATCTTCTTCCTGTTGCTTTTTTTCTTCCACAATCTGGTCCTTATTATATCCCCTCTGATCGTTGCAATGGTTTCGGTAATTTCCACTATGGGACTCTTAATCGCTACCGGCAATACGGTCCACATTATGAGTTCCATGATCCCGATATTTATAATGCCGATAGCGGTATTGAATGCCGTGCATATATTGTCCTATTTTTTTGACCGTTACCAGGAGACTAAAGACCGGCGAAAAACCATCCTTAAAGTTATGGACACATTATCCACGCCCATGCTATTCACGACTCTCACGACAGCAGTTGGTTTTTCTTCTCTTGCCCTGACGCCGATACCGCCTGTCCAAGTTTTTGGGCTGTTTATAGCTTTCGGGGTTATTTCAGCGTGGTTCTGGACAATTACTTTTATCCCCGCCTACATCATGTTAATTCCCGAAAAGTCTTTTGCTAACTTCGGCTTGAAAACAGGTGAAAAGGAAGAAGCCGCGAAATCTCGCCTGACTTCTTTTCTTTCCAAGACCGGCCTTTTTACTTTTCGTCACCCAAAGCTCATTATGGCAGTGACTGCTGCGATATCAGTTGTCGCGGTTTACGAGATATTTCAGATAAATATAAGTGACAACCCGGTAAAGTGGGTTAAGACTTCTCATCCTATTCGAGTTGCGGATAAAGTTATTGAACGAGCATTTTGGTGGCACCTATATGGCCTACCTCGTCCTGGAATCGGATGAATACAAAGAGCAGGTCAATTTTTCCGACTCTATTTCCGAACGCCTGGCAGCTTATGTTAAGGAAACAGAGGAAGCTTCGCCTGCGGCAAAAGAGGTTTTTGAAATAATAAAGTTTGAGATAGATAAAATGAGACAGAGCCCCGGGTCAAAACAAGAATTGCTTAATAAACTGGAATTATTCGCGAACTCTCAAGCTGACCAGGCCCCTGATGAGCAGTTTGACGCATGGGATGAGGTCCTGCTTTTTATCGATCTGGAAAAGCAGCGGGAACAGATTTTTAAAAGACCGGAAGTTTTAAATTATATCGAGGCGCCGCAAAAGCACCTTTTAAAAACCGGAGTAGTGGGAAAATCAAACTCCCTTGCGGATATAGTTAAGACGGTACATCGCGAGCTTTTCCAGGGAAAAGAGGACCAATTTAGAATTCCTGATTCGTCAAATGCCGTTGCCGAGACATTAATCACCTTTCAGAACAGCCACCGTCCGCAAGACCTCTGGCATTTTGTGACGCCAGACTATCGTAAAACCAATCTCTGGATTCAATTAAAAAGTGGAGACAACATGGACATGTCTCGTTTAGTGCAGGACATTGACGCATTTATTGCGTCAAATCCGCCCCCTCTCCCACTGAAGCATCAGTGGTTCGGTCTAACTTATATAAATGTGATCTGGCAGGATAAAATGGTAAGCGGCATGCTGAAGGCGTTCATCGGGAGTTTTCTTGTGGTACTGTTAATGATGATGGTTCTGTTTCGGTCGGCGCTCTGGGGGTTGCTTTCCATGATTCCACTTACCGTGACTATCGGTTTAATTTATGGAGTTATTGGTCTTATTGGCAAAGACTATGACATGCCTGTTGCGGTTTTATCCTCATTGAGCCTGGGACTGGCAATTGATTATGCCATTCATTTTCTGGTCCGGAGCCGGATGCTTCAGAAAGAACATGGATCGTGGTTAAAAGCAGTTGAACCGGTGTTTGGTGAGCCTGCCCGCGCTATCAGCAGGAATGTAGTGGTAATAGGAGCCGGTTTTCTGCCTCTTTTAGCGGCTTCGCTGATCCCGTACCAGACTGTCGGGATATTTATCGCGGCAATTTTGTTTACAGCAGGCGCAGCTTCTCTGCTGATTCTGCCGTCTCTGATTACACTGTTTGAACGCTGGTTGTTTCCGGGTTGTGAGAAATAAGTAAAAGTTTGTAGTATTGGCGTCCGAAAATATGTTTTTCAGTTTGTAGTACCGCTTTTAAGCGGATAAAAAGAACCGACTCAAGGTCAACCCATTTACATGGGCTACTACGAGCCAATAAACGGGAAATTTGTTGAAAGGAATAATTTTAGAATGATTAAAAAAATAATTAAATTTAGTTTTATCTCAGCAATATACTATTACACCGTAAAAGCTTCTCTTTTTGGGAAGAATTTTTAGGCGGTGTTAAGTTGTTGTTATTATTACAGCGCCTTATGCAAGGCTCTGTTTGCTCACCGGAGCGGTAGCTCCATTTGGTTGCGGCAACTTGCCGCTATATGTTTTCTGTCTTTGGGATTGTTTTTCTTAGTAGCTAATGCCGCAGACAGCGGAGAACTTTCTGTGAATGATATTGTGGAGAAAGCCACTCACGTTTCCTATTACCAGGGAGATGACGGCAGAGCGCAGGTTTCCATGAAAATTACGGACAGCCAGGGGGCGAAAGCGAGCCCGGCGTTTTTCCATCCTGAGACTCGACATTGGAGCCGTCGATGGAGATCAGAAGTTTTATATCTATTTCCATCGTCCCCCGCGGGCGTCAATAAAACCGTTTTTATGGTTTGGAAGCATATTGGTAACGATGACGACCGGTGGCTTTACCTGCCCGCGCTTGACCTGGTAAAACGTATAGCTGCCAGTGAACAAGAGAACCAGTTTTGTGGGTTCTGATTTTTTCTATGAAGACATTTCAGGGAGAAATATTTCAGAGGACAATCATGAACTGATGAAAACAACTAATAATTATTACGTGCTTAAAAGCACTCCGAAAAAGCCTGATGAGGTTGAGTTTTCATATTTTAAAAGCTGGATACATCGTAAGACGTTTCTTCCTGTAAAGGTTGAGTACTATGATAAAAGAGGGAATAAATATCGGATTTATGAAGTTCTTAAAGTGGAAACAATTGAAGGATTTCAGACGGTCACTCAATCTCGCATGAAAGACTTGCGGACAAAAGGCGAGACAGTCATTTCGTACAATAAGGTAAAGTACAGCGTAGGATTGCCTGTCAACATTTTTACGGAACGGTACCTGCGCAATCCACCTAAAAAATATCTCAGGTAAGCAGTCAGCACAAAAAAGGAGAAGCTAAATGCTGAACGCTGATGGCTGAAAGCATAAGAATGATAAAATTGTGGAAAATACGGCCAATAATGTCTTTTATTGTCTATTTTTTGCTATTTATTGCATCGACTGTGTCATCCCAGGAAGAACCTCCTTTGCCGGCTGGACTGGGCGAGGAGATTACTCCTGATACCGGAGAGCCTGAACTTCCAATGGGGTTGGAAGATAAAGTAGCACCGGAAGAACCGGCGCTCCCCGAAGGACTTGGTCTCGAACAGCCGGAAGAGAGAAGAACAGCGGATAAACAGGAAAAAAGCTTCGCTCAACTGCCATTTGAATTATCCGGTTTCTGGGAAGCATGTGTTGGTGGCCGGCTACAAGGTGATCCGCACGAAAAAGACCTGTCTATCGGTGAAATGCGGCTCCAAATGCAATTAGAGAAGACCGTGGAACAAGTTGCATTTAAGCTGACAACGGAGTTTCGCTTTTTAGCCGGATATGAGCAGGAAGCAGCTGAAGACTTTACGGTCG
>CBDUII010000250.1:0-4470 GCA_965367285.1 uncultured bacterium | reverse complement strand
TATGCAGAACAGTTAAATAGCAAGGAATAAAATAAATTGCGAAAGCCGTTGAAGGAAATTATCACCAACTGCAAAAGGAACGTTTACTTATATGGTAATCCAGATGAACCCTGCATATCCTGACAAAAAGATCACCCCTTTTGTGCGGGTCAATGTCATGCGGTGCAGTACCAGAAGATATAACAAAATGCTAAATGCCACCATAATTAAAAACTCTCTATTTAAAACTAATTGTTCTACCGTAAAAGGAGAAACCATAGAGACTATTCCTATAACCATGCAGATATTGAAAATATTAGATCCAATGACATTTCCCACGCTAATTTCATCTTTATTTTGGTAAGACGCTACCATTGATGTTGCCAATTCCGGTAAAGATGTTCCTATGGCTACGATTGTCATCCCTATAAAAAGTTCGCTCATTCCATAAGATCTTGCCAAAAAAATAGCAGAATCCACCATTATTTTGGCGCCTGCAATTATTCCAATGATTCCAAATGCTGTTAACAGCATTTCAAATTTTATTGAATGCTGTTTGTTAACGAGAATCTTAAGATCAGAGATAATGTCTACAGACCGATCGTAATTATAACAGGCGGCAAGGATACAAAAAACAATAACTAAAATAATACCGATAAAAGGTATAAAACCATCGAGGGCGGTAAGCCGGTTGTAAAAAGCCAAAAAATAGAACAACAGAGAAACGCCGATCATTATAGGAATTTCATTTTTTATAGTGGACCTGTTTATTTTCAACGGTCTGATAATAGCGGAAAGACCTAATACAAGGCCGATATTTGCGATATTGCTTCCTATTATATTCCCCAGGGCAATGTCTTTTGATTTATTGATGGCCGCCACAATACTGACCACAAACTCAGGGAGAGATGTTCCAATAGAGACAATTGTGAGGCCGACAATAATGGGTCTGATTCCCATAATCAACGCAATATTTGATGAACCATTTACTGTCCATTTTGCCCCTAAATAGATAATTATAAGTCCAATAATAAATAAAAAAATCTACAGGATCATATACTATATATTTAAATTTACTTAGATCGGTGTAATTAGAATATAATAAATAATTTATTCAACTAATTTATGATAGTTTAAAAAAACAGCATACTTAAATTGCGGGGCAATTTCAATATTAACAATGTTTATACAGCACGAAGTTTTTATTTTTTAAAGGTCAGAACTCTGAACCTGGCTTGACTTTTTGGGAAATTCTATGTTAATCGTACACGTACATAAATGTGAACGTAAAAATAAAAGTGTTTAGCGAGCACATTCCTCGTAGCTTGTCCTGCACCAGACTGGTACATGGCTTGCTACGGGGAGCTTCAATTTTCAGTACATTTTTTGATGAAAAGCTAAAAATTTTATGGGGCTGTGGCGCAGCTGGGAGCGCACTTGAATGGCATTCAAGGGGTCAGGGGTTCGAATCCCCTCAGCTCCACCAATACAAGAAACTTCAGTGGGGATAACACCTTGATAGAGAAAAGACGAGCTGTGCGTTTTCCTTACAGACTTAAAGTAGAAATAAAAACAGAGAAAAAAAAGGTTGTTTTATACAGCGACAATATAACCATAATAAGTTTTTTCCCGCGAGAATAAGAACTTAAAGCCCCATTGCAAAGTTTTTAAATAAATATTATAGTAGGAAAATAGAGAAAGGTTGGTGATTGCGCTTGATTTATCGAATTATAATAGTTTCATTTTTAATAATTTTGGATCCCATGATGCTTACGGCTCATGAGGCGTCAAAGCACACTGGAGATGCTAATCCTTCTCCAGCGCCTGTCTCTTTATATCAGTACCTGAATCCCGGGGAAAAGGCCCCTGATTTTAATTTAATCAATCAGGAGGGAAAAGAGATCAGCATGGAGAAACTTAAAGGGAATCCTCTGATTTTCACGCCTGTCTATGCCTCCTGCCCGGATGCATGCCCTCTAATTCTTCACAACCGGGAAAAGATTGAGAAGAGCCTGGAGGATGACATTGGGAAAGGCGCGATTTTTATAGCTGTCACAGTAGACCCCGAGCATGACACACCAGAGGTTCTGAAGGAGTTTATGACAAAACTCGGCGTGAACCCTGTTAATTTTCATTTATTGACAGGAGACCCTGAAATAGTTAATAAAGTGCTTGCGGACTACAAGATCAGAGTCAGGATAGACGCAAAAGAAGGCCATGTGCTTGGCCATAGTGTTATAGGCTATGCTATTGACAGCAATGGGATTGTGAAAAAGGCTATTCAGTTTGCTCAATGAAATAGTTGAACAACTTTTTTGAGGAGAAGAATCTTTAAATGCTTAAATTAATGAGAGAACAGGCTAACTCGTGGCTGATTAAATCGATTTTGTGGATGGTTGTCGCGGCTTTTATGGGAACAATTTTTTATTCGTGGGGTGTGGGGGAGTATGCCGAGCGACAGGGAATGGTGGCGGAAGTCCTTAATGAAAAAATTTCTTATGATGAATACAGGGAGGCCCTTGATAATTTATATAGCTTGTACAGGGATGCCGTGAAAGGCAGAAATGTGGACGAAGCAATACCTCATTCACAGTTAAAAAGAGCGGCGATCAATTCTTTAATCCAGAGAAAGTTGTTTTTAAATGAAGCAAGAAAAATGGGTATTGAAATTCCAGATGAGGAAATCGTAGAAAGGATCAGGAAATTGCCCGCGTTTCAAAATGAAGGCCGGTTTGATAAAGATTACTATGTTCATTTCCTGAACTATAATCGGATTTCCGCGAAGAACTTTGAAAACAATCAGCGAACAACTATGCTTTCGGAAAAAATAGAAACACTGATAAGAAACAGCGTTAAAGCCTCGGAATTAGAGATCAAAGAAGCTTATAAGTGGAATCACGAAAAAATCAACCTTGATTATCTTGTGATTTAGCCTGTTCTTTTTAAAGGCAAAGAAGAAATAACGGATGAAAAAGTATCCGAATATTGTAATAAAGAAAGAGAAAAGTTTAGAAAACCGGATCAGATTAAAGCCGAATACCTGTTTGCCGACCCGGCTTCATTTGAAAAAGATGTAAAAATAGGTGAACAAAAAATTGAGAATTATTATTCGGATCACCTGGATGAGTTTATGGAAGACGAGTCGGTTCGCGCCAGCCATATTTTGATTAAAAGATTGCCGTCAGGCCTTGATTTAAAAGTTAATGAAAAAATGAAAAAACAGGTTGAAAAGGATATTAAGAAACAAAAAGATGAAGCAAAGCAAAAAGCGGAAAATATATTAGCGGAGTTAAGAAAAGATGGAAATTTCGAAGAACTGGCAAAAAAGCATTCAGAAGATGACTCAAACGCGGAAACAGGGGGAGACCTTGGCTATTTCTTCAGGGGAGGTATGATTAAAGCATTTGAAGACGCCGCCTTTTCTCTTAACGTTGGTGAAATAAGCGATATTGTGGAAACGATTTACGGGTACCATATTGTAAAAGTAACTGATAAAAAAGAGACCAGAACAAAACCGTTAAGTGATGTAAAAGATGAAATCAAGAAAAAATTGTTTGAGAGAAAAAGCAAAAAATTCGCCAAACGGTCTTTATTAACAATTTTAAAAAGTTCAAGTCCAATTAGTGAATTTGAAAAATCCGGTTCTTCGGGGTCATTAGAAAAAGGATTTACTGAGTTTTTCAGCCTGCAAGATCAGGAAATTCCTGTGATTGGAACATCTTTTCAATTCAAGACAGAAGCTTTTTCATTAAAGGAAAATGAAATCAGCCGCCTTGTGGAAACCAATAGAGGATATTATTTGCTCAGGCTGCGGGAGAAAAAGACCTCTTATGTCCCTGGATTGGATGAAGTTAAAGACGAAGTAATAAAATCTCTATCTCAAATTGAGCGGGATAAAATAGCGCGGGAAGAGGCACAACGTCTTCAGGAAGAATTTAAAAACGGAACTCCTCTAATTACGCTGGCGGATGAACTTGGGATTAATGTCTCGCATACGGATTTATTTGACCGGGATGAAGCGATAAACAAATTTGGCATGAACAGAATTCTTATAGATGCCGCGTTTAAGCTGAAGGAGAAAGAATCCGCTGTGGTGCCGGTTTCCGGTAAATATTACCTTGTTTATATGTCAGAAAGGACAGGATTTGATGAAGAGTCATACAGGAAAGACAAAGATGATTTCTTAAAATCTTTTCTTGAAAATAAGCAGAACAAAGTAATGTTTGCATGGCTGGGAAATTTAAGAAAAAACGCTGATGTTACTGTTAATGAACAGTTTTTGTAATTTGACGTATAGGAATTTCAATGTTTATAGATTCCCGATAGAAGCATTCGGGAATGACATATTGTGGTTTCGGGAATGACAACCCCGGTATGTTATTCCCACATGTTCTTAATTATGCCATTCCCGCATGTTTTTAATTATGTCATTCCCGCATGTTTTTAATTATGTCATTCCCGCATGTTCTTAGCGGGAATCCAGGGGATGGA
>CBDUII010000249.1:0-4495 GCA_965367285.1 uncultured bacterium | reverse complement strand
TATTACCAACCTGCTGATTGGTTTAAATCAAGAAAGTGTATAGCCTTTTTTTATGGGCTGCAATCGCTTTCTACAATATAGCAAGCTTCGCAGGTATTCTTCTATGGGCGAATCTGCAAAGCAAAATCTGTTCAATCTGCGTTCTATTTTTTTCATTCATTCCGGCCTGGCAAGGCGGGCGCCAAGAATGCCGGCAATCAACCCGAAAAGATGCCCTTCCCAAGAGATATAAGAAGATATAGGAAGCAAACCCCAGAGGATGATGCCGCCATAGAGGAATAAAGTTATAAAGGCAACAACTATAGAAATTATATTTTTATCAAAAAATCCGCGCGCAACGATAAATCCAAAGTAGCCGAAAATAAGTCCGCTGGCGCCGACATGGTAGGAAGTACGCCCAAACAGCCAGAGAGATCCTCCACCAGCAAGAATGATAAACAGAGAAACTTCAAGAAACCCTCTGATGCCCCTCGTTATAATGAGTCCTCCTAACACTACAAAAGGAACGGTGTTCATCAATGTATGCCATATTCCGCCGTGAAGAAAGGGGCTTAGCGGAATTCCTATAAGCCCATGTAAAGTGCGCGGTAAAATACCAAACCGGTTTAGCTGGTGTCCCATAAACATATTCACCAGCTCTACTGTCCAGATCATCAGCGCGAATCCGAAAATACACCAGATACTGGTTTTTATCTGTTTACTCAAAGCGCTCTTTGCGTTATCGGTTTCCAACGGTATATTCTTTCAATGGAATTGTTGATCAATAATAGTTTTTTCTGATTGACACAGAACCTTACAGGCGCTCCGCGCCAAACAATGAATTCATAATCCACGGAAATGTGGTCTGGACAATTTCAAGAATTTTTTTCTTTGAATAAAGACGTCCTTGCCCAATCCCCCGGCACTCTTTAGAAACACTTTGCCATTTTTTCTCAGAACGCAAATTAATAACCCAGAATGGATAAGAACTGCACTGGCCGGGGCGTACCGGGTAAATTCCGCACCCGTTTTCATAAAAGAAACACCTTCCATCCGGATGTTCCCTAATACTATAACTGTTTTTGAACGGATATAAATATTTTTTTTTAAAATCTGTAACAGGTATTTTTAGAAATTTCGCGAGTGAGGATACCTCTGATTTGTCAACATAGATGGTTCCCGGACTTCCCGTGCAGCAGGCTCCGGATTGCTGACATTCAAAACGAATCCCTTTATCAAAAAAACATGATCGACTGTTCAGATTTTCCATGATTTTTTTTCTTCGTATTACTAATTTGCGAAACGTTGTTTTTTTAGCAAAGTTTTTATGAAACTTAATGAAATAATAGCCAATTTATCCCGCACGGACAAACGAGTTTGTCCATGCCACCCCCTGCTTACTGTCTACTGTCCTTTGTCTTCTGTCATCTTTGGTTGCGGCAAAGCTGAGCTTTGCAACTTGCCGCTTTATGTATAGATTCCCGCTTTCGCGGGAATGACAATATACACACGCTCTATGTTTCTTCTTCTGTCATTCCAGATTTAATCGGGAATCCTGGTTGAATATTGATTACAAGCACAACTTGAAACCAGCTTATATTTTTTTTCTTCGTGACCTTCGTGTTCTTCGTGGTTAAAACTATTCTAAGTTTTTAATCAGATCGTTGCAAAGAATAAAACCTTCTATTTTTTTAAAAATAATATGCTACACTCACCCAATGTCTTTTTTCATTGAAGTTTTATTCAGCCGCCGGATGCTGGTAAGCCTTGTTATGGGCTTTGCCAGCGGCCTCCCGCTTCTTCTGACAATATCTGTTCTGCAAGCGTGGATGAAAGATGAAGGACTTGATCTCAGCGTTATCGGGCTGATGGCTTTAGTGGGACTTCCCTATACTTTAAAGTTCCTCTGGGCTCCTCTATTCGACCGGTTTACCCTGCCTTTTTTAGGAAGGAGAAGAGGGTGGCTCCTTATTGCACAGATCACCTTAGTTGTTTCTATTGCCGGACTTGGTTTAACAAACCCATCTAACAATCCCTGGCTGGTTGCCATTGCGGCTTTTTTAGTTACTTTTTTCAGCGCGAGCCAGGACATTGTCATAGACGCGTACCGGAGAGAAGACTTAGCGGATGAGGAGTTAGGTTTAGGTTCTTCCATTTATGTCAACGGATACCGTGTGGCAATGCTGCTGGCTTCCGGAGGCGGACTGATCTTAGCAGACTATACCTCTTTTAAAATAGTTTATTTTACAATGGCAGCCTGTATGTCTGTTGGGATAGTCACAACTTTATTAACCCCTGAACCTGAAGTTCCGGCAGGCACTCCGAAAAATCTGAAAGAAGCTGTGATTGATCCCTTTAAGGAATACTTTTCACGAACAGGGGCACTCTGGATATTAGCCTTCATCCTTTTTTATAAGATTGGCGATACCATGGCTTCCACCATGACAATCCCTTTTTATATGGATATTGGTTTTTCAAAAACCGAGATCGGAGCGGTTGTAAAACTTTTTGGATTCTGGGCAACCATTTTAGGTTCCTTAGCCGGAGGAATATTTATGCTTCGCTATGGTATTAACCGGTCTCTCTGGGTATTCGGTTTTTTGCAGGCAATTTCAACCGCTGGTTTTGCTGTTCTTTTTTATATAGGCCATAACATTCCAGCTTTGGGCGCAGTAGTAGCCTTCGAAAACTTCAGTGCCGGATTAGGGACTTCCGCTTTTGTAGCCTTTATGGCAAGCCTTACTAACAAAAAATTTACGGCCACACAATACGCTCTTTTAAGCAGCTTAATGGGAGTACCACGGGTCTTTGCTTCCGCGCCTACAGGTTTTATGGTGGAGGCTATGGGGTGGGCAAGTTTCTTTATTTTTTGCGTTTTAATTGCAATACCCGGGATGTTGCTGTTACTGAAGTTTGCGCCCTGGAGCCGGGAAGATAAGAATGGTAACAGCAAAATTTTTTGACAGGATGACAGGATTAACTTGATTTTCCTTTTTTACTCTTTGACTTTTGAATGGCGACAGCCAAAGCTTTATTTGCCCATACTCTTAATTCTTCCTGGTCTTCAAGGACATCAATCGGGACTTCATAGAACTGCATTGAGTAAGATTTTTCACCGAAGGGTTTAAATGGTCCCATTCCTTCTGCTTCATAATCTCACCGGTTTGATTCATCCACTTTTAAATACAACACATCAGCAGCGATCAACGCAAAGAAAGTGCCTTTTAGATAAAGTCCCACTCCTCCAAACATCTTTTTGTGCGTAACTGATCCCGCAGATTTAAGCTGGCCTAATACATAATTTAGATATTCATCATTAACCGGCATTTTTTTTAAATTGTTATCGTTCACCGCAGAGAGCGCAAAAGACGCTGAGTTTAAGTGTGATGCGCTTTCATTAAAAAAACGCAGGCTGTGACAATCATATCCATCACTTGCCAGATCGAAAGATTTTTTAACTTTTTGCTTGTGATCATTATTGTTCACTTTAATTCTTTAAATATATCTTCTGTTTAAGCTTATTTTTTTCACTTGATAGCGTAGAGCGGCCAGGGGGTCGCAACCAAATGGGCTGCCGCCCGGTCTCCTAACAAAAATTGTGCTAAGCCTTGCATAAGGCACTGTAAAAAGCAAGAGCTAAACAGTGCCTAAAAAAAACAAGAACTAAACACCGCCTAAAAAAGCACGATTTTATAAATTTATAGTATAGAAACCTGCCTGTATTTGAGAAAAACAGAACAATTCAATGTATAGGAATTTCAATGTTTTAAGATTTCCGCTAAAGCTTGTCCTCGCACGTTTTAAGCGGGGAGCATGCGGGAATGATACTTTTGGTTATTGGCCATTTATCATTGGTTGTCATCACCGCCTTTTTTTGTCATTCCCGCGGGAATCTAAGTTCACAGAAAATTATTCCGGCCTGGGCTTCCACAGAGTACTTACCCAGTGGCTTATTGTACCGAGAAATAGTAGAACAATTGCCAGCATTGTTAGAGGTCTATTTACCATAGTATTTCCCGGTTCATAGAAAAACGCGGCTATCAGCATTATGGTTGCAGGGACAATAAGAGCAGAGCCTGTTATCTGAAATCTCCTTCGCCATTTTATTTCACTTAATGTTACATATCCGGCAAGTCCCAGGTTTAATAGACTTGAAAACAATATGTATATATGGCTTGATCTGAACAGATACCTGACAATTTCATTTGATTTGTAAATCTCAGGAAACACAGAAATCATATAGGCTCCGGATATGAAAAAGGCAAGAATTGTGATTATACCTGTCAAATGATGAATCAGGCGTAAATTAACTTTCATGTTCCCTCCTTACTATTTTTGTAGACGTGATAACAGGATGTTCAAGATAATTATTAATCCCACACAGTGGGTTTAATTCACCGACGTTCTACGTCGAAAAAATTTATAAAGTTGTTTTAGATACCCCGATGCTCTGCGTCATGGCGTATGTAATTACTTCTTTCAGAAATTCAATATATCCATCTTTACTCCAACACGT
>CBDUII010000248.1:0-4507 GCA_965367285.1 uncultured bacterium | reverse complement strand
CGGAATTTGGATCGATAATATTTTCCCGTCCGAAAAAAGAATGAATTTGCCGTGAACAGGGCATAGTCACGCTTGCCTTTCAGTTTTCTCCGGTCCTGCACCCGAAGGATCGCTTTAATTTCCGATTCCGTTAAAAATTCAGATACTCTTTTTTTCTTCATTGTTTATTTCACCTCCCCTCATCAGTGCAAATCTGTTAAATCCGCATTATCAGCGTTCTATTACTTATCAAACTGTAATTTAAGCTGTGTTACTACCTTATCCATGCTCTCCTTATCAGCCAGGACAATATCTGGATAGACCTTCTGTAAAGTCTTTTTAAGAAGCTGATAAGTATTAGAGCTTTTAGTCCTCTCGTAATACTTCACCATCTCAAAAATAACATTCATTTCCTGTGCTGTAAGTGGGAGCCGGTCGGAATCCAGATGATATTTCTCCTGAAACATGATTTTCCGGAGGGTAGGAATAGCCCATCTTTGAAAAGCTAAAATTCTTTGCTGCCTTTCGATGTTTTTTATCCGTTTCGGATTGATTTTCACCATCAATCCTATGAAACCATCGATGGTTAAGGCCATAACTTCACGGTTTTTACCGTCAACCGTTAGCATCCGGGTACTAGTTGACCACTCTTTTAAAAGCAAATCTTCATCAACATATCTCCAAAGTTTTTCTTTGTGATAACCTAAAAACACAGCAATATCAGATAGTGCAATAACAGGAATCTTGTCGCCGTTAATTAGGACAATTGCAAATCTGACTGGCTGGCCGTTAAACTCCACAAACTTGGTATCGACAGGAACCAGGGCTTTTTCTTGTGAAACAAATTGATTGTTCATTTTTTCTCACCTCCTTTTTCAGTTTTATAATTTTCAATAGCCTTTTTTAAAAGAGTGATTACCTGTTTATTAAAACTCCGTTCTTCTCTGTCAGCTATTGCCACAATCTGTTTGTAAAATTTTTCAGGTAAAGTAATTGTTGTTCTTTTAACTTCCATTTATCCCCCTGCTGTATTGCATCATAATAACATCAAATTAACATCATAAAGAATCATTGTCAAGGAAAAAATTGATGCTAAAATGAATTATTATGAAGAAAGACGATTTAGTAAAAGAGAGAACAACCATATACTTGGCTTCTAATACTTCAAAGCTGCTAAAAAAAGCTGCTATAGATAATGATAGGTCTTTCACAAAGCAAATAGAGCGTATCCTCAAAGACTGGCTAATTGAGCATGACTATTTGAAAAAATAGTTAAGCTTAGGGGCTTGGACTGTGGCAGGAACCTAACTTTGTAATTTTTCTATCCTCTCAACATTTCCAACCTAAAGAGTTAGGAGGAAAATCATGAAAAATCTGTTGTTAATTTTTCTTATATTTCTGCTGTTTCATGCAAATACAATTCTTGCTCAGAATTCTTATATACGCAAAGGTTCTATTGGAGAAACAAAAGTAGAATCGGGTCCAAAAAAGGAGACGATAGACCCTTTTTCCTTTCGACCAGTTGGTTCATGGGTCGGAGAACGCTTTATTTTTTTACCCAAGATAAAACCAAACCATCAAGATGGATATACTGGTTTTAAAAATATTGATGGTGAACCTGTAAAGCTGAATTATAGTGAATTTGTTGGAAGAGTAGCTAAAGTTATATCTGCAGGGAGATTTAGCGATGTAGAGTTTGAGATGGAAGATAACGGCGACAGAGTTAGTGTGAGTGCTCATAGAAATGGAATCGATGGCATAGCACTAATTTCAGACATTGATGATGCACGAAAAATGTGGTCAGGGAAAACTTTGTGGTATAAAAAAAATGTGATCTCCACTTACAATGAGGATACGGGCGACTTTGGAAAGATCATGGTAAGAAAGTTTTCTTCTATCAAAGTAATAGGTATTTTCGCTGGGTTTTATAATGGTAGACCTGTTAGATTTATTTTAAAGACTGATTCTGGAAAAGAAGGATTTGTAGATGTAAATATGAGTGGAACCAATGTGTCTCCTACCATTAGAAACGAGGATAGGTTTCAGGATTTTTTCTTTACTATAAATCAAAAAGAAATTTATAATTGGTCGGAAAAAGTCTGGTCAGCGATAGAAAGAGAAAATATTTCTAATGGTATGACTAAAGAGCAAGTGCTTATGAGTTGGGGGGATCCTGATGAAAAAAGTAAATCAATTTATGGAAATGTATCGATAGACTTATGGAAATAAAACTTACCTTTCTTTTACTGATGGCATTTTAACAAGTATTCAACAATAAGGAGATTTGAGACGAGCCAGGCAGTTTTTATTGATACTCATGCTTTTGTAAAGCCTCCTGAATTTCTCTTATGACTTTCGTCATGGCAACACGGCCATTTGAAAAAAGAAAAATAATTCGTATTTTCTCTGAGTCTCTGTGGTTCCTATCCATTTTATTGACAGCAAATTTCATTTGAGGTTATAATCGGATTATGCCAATTACCGCCGAACTTGAAAACGTAAAGAAATTTGAATCCGTGGGCTTTACCCATGACCAGGCAGAGGTACTGGCAGAGGTTCATGAGGCGTCTGTACAAAACCATAACCAGTCTCTGAAAGAATACCTGGATCAAAAGTTTGAAAGCCTTGAAAACAAATTTAGTGCGGAAATCAGGGAAGTTCGCCTTGAAATCAAAGCCTCTCAATCCGACCTTTTAATAAAAATTTTCGGCATCGTTTTTGGCTGTTCTACCCTTGCCGTTGCAATCCTGAAATTAATTCTTTAAAACTAACCCCTTTTTTCTCTTTGCCTCTAAGTCTCTGTGCCCCTATTCATTTTATTGACAGCGAATCTCAGGAGAGGTAAAATCATACTTATGGAAATCATTTTATCCTTACAAATTGAGGCTTTAGATGAAGGCGGCTATGTAGGCTACCTGTGATGACCTCCCCGGTTTAGTAGCTCAAGGTAGAACCATTGCTGAAACCACTGAGATAGCGCAAGATGTGGCCAGAAAGCTAATCGAATCCTACAAAGAGAAAGGTGATCCCCTTCCTCCCTTTTTAAGTGAATCTCGGACGAATGATCTTAAACACCTTGATATAAAAATGCCTATAGGTGTCGGTTAAAATGGGATTGCTTGCCGGTTTCAAGTACTCTGCTGTAATAAAAAAGCTTAGAAAAGCAGGATTTGAATTTGATAGAATGGCAAAGGGTAGTCATGAAATATGGTGGAACCCTGAAACCAGGGCCAAGAACCACTATCCCCAATCACCCGGGCGACATCCCGCAAGGAACTATTAGAGCTATATTAAGACAGGCACGGATAGATGTGAATGCTTTTTTAAAATTGTAAGTTTTGATTTAAAGACCTTCCTATAATATTCAAAATAAAAAAGAGGCTTAGTTATTTGACCTACAATCGATTTTTTTCAGAGTGATTCATAGCAAACTCTACCTAAAAGCATCGTTATTTACAGCGTTGACAGCAGCCAGCAAAGCTTGACGTTCAAGTCCCGGCATAGACTTTAACCGCGATATCCACCGGGTTGTTTTTCTCTTTATCCTTTCCCTTTCTCTAAACGTATTTCCTAAATACCGGTAATCATGTAATTCCTCCGGAGGCGGATAGTTGAACCAGACCCATTCAGTGGCTATCCCTTGCCTGGTTGATGCCTGAAATGAAAAAGTATTCCATCCTTTCAAAGATTCCGTGTACAGATCAGACCTATAACCGGAAATCATTACACTACAGCATAGTGTTTTAATAACCTTTAAAAGCTCTTTATGCTGAGAGACAGAATACTCATAATCGTAAAGATGGCCGCCGCGCCGGGTCTCTAAAAGATAGGGAGGATCACAGTAAATAAATTCCTTCCCGGTAAATTGATAGCTCTCTAAAAACTCTACTGCATCCCCCCGGTGTAACTCGATATTGCCCTCTGGCTTAATCTCCCATACACTGATAACTTTAGGGTCAATATCTACACCGATATTGTGTATGGCAGGTTGTTTATTCAGTAAAACAGAGCCGCCTCCAAGATGTGTTTCTATATAAACATCATGTGGAGGTATTAAATTGATGATCTTTTGGTAGACCCCGCCTTTTCCACCCGGATAGCTCATAGTTCCTTACAGTATCGCCTAAAATGACGATGTTGTCAAGGAGTTTATCGGTACCACATCGCAAAAAATAGCGATGCCAGCAACCTTTTAAAAAGGACATCCATGGGGATGTGGAAGGGAAGCGGAGGGCTGCAAAGGTGGCTAAGGGGTGTATATAAAGAATGATTACATAATGCTCCCTTATCATTGAAGTAGTACTTAAAAGCAAGCCGGCGAAGCATACCGAAGCAGCGAACGTTCATTAGAGTAAGATGGTCGCAAATTGGTCGCAAAAGTGCGTCCAATTGAGCGATTTTACGCAATTCTGAACAATTGACATTTTGTTCTGATTCTGGTATAACCTCTTGAAATACGATGAATAAAGGATGTGCGCCTGTAGCTCAGCTGGATAGAGCAACGGACTTCTAATCCGTAGGTCGCAGG
>CBDUII010000247.1:0-4512 GCA_965367285.1 uncultured bacterium | reverse complement strand
CACTGATTTAAAGATCTTTCGATTTGTTTTTGGGAGTTATTAGAGGTGCCCTATACAAATATGGAGAAAATTAATAATTTGTTCACTGATTTTATAAATAATCTGAAAAATGATGGTTCAGAGGATTACCAAAAATACTTCTGCAATTCTAATGACCGGTTTGAGTTTGAAATAGAAGCGTTTAAAGATTTTATAAAGAAACATGAGGTTTTACCCGATGAGTTTGAGCTAATTCCTAAAAAAAAGAATATCGCGAAATTAAAATACAAGTACAGGGATTCAAGCGAAGCAGAAAAACGATCGGACAACTCCACCTGGGTGCCGATGAAAAAGGACGGCAATGTCTGGAAGATTTCCAATAAAGGAGAATATTTAAAATGTCTGGCTGAATCAAATAAATGGAGAAAAATCGAAACTGAAAATATTACTTTTTATTTCGATTCTTTCTTGAAAAAAACTTTAGACCAGATGAACGCGGAGAGCGGGTCGTCAGAATTAATAAATATTAAAAAATATCTTGATATAGAAGAAAAGCTTGATGTTAATTATTTTGTCTATGATGATGAAAAATCGCTTCATGAGTTAGGGTTTAAATCAAACGTTGCAGGCCATAACTGGATAATTTCGAATTACCCCGGTGATGTATTCCATCTTATTTCTCTTTGTGTGAAACGCCTGAACCCGGAACTTCCAAAATATTTTCTATATGGTTTCTCCACTTATTACGCCCATTATATTTCAAATTCGTCTTTCCCCATTTTCAACTTTCCAAAACAGGATTTTGACGTATTAGCCTTGAACAGTATTAAATACGGTTATTATATTAAAATCAAAAAACTGATTAACAACGCAGAGTTTCAAAAATGGACTGAGATGGTATCCATTATGTCGATTCTTTCTCAGCAAAAATCACATCCTAATTTAATGGTTTTTTTAATAACGGCTTCTTTTGTTAAATTTCTTCTTGAGAGTGACGCTATTGGTGAAAATAAGAGCATCAGAAAAGAGAAAATTATTAAGATTTTAAAAACAGGCAAAGAGAATGATTTTGAAGATACGTTTAAGAAAATTACAGGTCTAAAAATCAAAAAAGCAGAAAAACTCTGGAAAAAGAATCTGAAAATCAAAGCGGAAAATACTTGAGAGCGACCAGGGGGCCGCAACCAAAAAAACAATTTAGACGGGATTACAGGATGGACATGATATTTATTCAGCCAATCAAAAACGTCTATCAATAGGTTATTATGTAAATCTTTTTTTGCAAGTTCTCAATAAGTAGAGGTAATTGCCATTTGTTCACCCTTGGATTCCCGCTAAACCCATGCGGGAATGACAATCATAGTTCTCAGTTCCTCAACTTTTTGTGATGTTACCTTTTTTTAAGAAGTTAAAATTGTTTCAAAAAGATGGATTAAAAAATTATCCAGTTTATCCTGTTCATCCTGTCAAAAAAAACAGGGCGATTATGCTGAAATTTGGTTGCGGAGAAGCTGGACTGCGATTTTAGCGGTCTAATTTACCGCCCGTAATTTCCTGTGATAGTTGCCTGGGCAAGTATTTTGCCTTCCAAAGCCTTTTTGAAATCCGAAAGAGAGACGTTTGTCTCCATGTCCAGTTTATCCACACTCAACGCATAGGCTGTGCAAACATAGGGATGGTCTCCGCTTCCTGCCGGGGGCTGGGGCCCGCCATAACCGACACTGCCATAGGAGTTATTGAGTTCCGTGCTGCCTGCCGGCATATTTTTTCCTGACGCTCCTTCCGCAATGCTGTTCGTACCTGCGGGAATATTGATGACAAACCAGTGAACCCAGTTGCTGGCAACAGGATGCGGGTCAACAATCGAGAAGGCAAAAGATTTTGTTTCGGCAGGCGCGTTGCTCCATTCAAAAGCAAGGGATGTGTTCTCTCCCCCAATCTCTTTCATAATATACTGAGTGGAAATTTTCCCTCCGTCATTAAAAGCAGAAGATTTTAATTCCATATTATCTCCGGAAAAACCCGTACGGGCGGTTAATAATAAAAAGGGAATAACTATTCCCAAAGCTATAATAAAAGCGCGGCGGCATAATATAATAGAAACTTGAAAATTACTTGCCATTGTTATTAGCAGTTACTTTTTATCGATTCCCATCATTTGTTTAACAGATGGCGGGATGAGGTTGTCCATAACTTCGCTGATAAGTTCACCAGTTACTTCTTTACACCCATTTTTTTTAGCGTGATCTTCTATGGCTTTCTGCGCCATGCCTCTTACAAAAGGAGGAGCTTTTTGAAGACGGTCTTTGGCGTCCTGTGTCCACGCTAAACCATTCTCACTGGATTTTAATTCGCTGAAATACTTTTCAAACTTGTTCAGTATCGACTGGTTTTTTCCTGTCCGCTTTTTTAAAAAGGACTGGATGTCCTCTATTACTTCTTTTTTTCTGAAGTTTTTCATTTTTTCTTTTGCTTTGTCAAATGCTTTCATTTGCAATTCTTCAAACCCCATGTTTTTCATACGGCCTGCGGCGAATTTCATGGATTCATCCCTTATTTTTGATAAAAGCTCGGAGGTTATCTCTTTCATTCCCCTCTCTTTTGCTTTGATAACCATTAGTTTCTTAATGCCAGGACGGACAAAGTCCGGTGCATTCATTACTCTTTTCTTTGCCACTTCAGACCAGATAATTCCTTCATTATTCGAAAAATCTTCCATAACTGCTCCTGTAAATATTTCTCCGCTATCTCTGTACTGCAAATCTGTAAAATTGTATTTCCACTGTGGGATACCCAACGTGGTGTCCCATTTTAGCAAAGTTTTTTAACACACCCCGTCCCGGAGGGACACCCCTCTTAAAAAAGGGGGATACAGGGGGTTGTAATTGTGGTTGTGGTCATGTCACCTCTGTGGTAAATATATTTTGTTTTAGCTGTGTCTTGCTAAGGTTTTAAATTCCATGCGGCTCTGGTTAACATATAAAATGTTAGAGCGATTAACGGTAAAACATATTTAACAGAAACAAACATATCTTCAATAAAAAGAGCAGCCCCTGCAATTATAAAGCGAATTGCATAAATTACTGCTAATATAATTACGAGGACGCGATATTCATTGTATATGAAATATGTCAGCCCGAGAAACAAGGTCCCCGCGAAAGCCGCTAAAAAATTTACTATATCGTCATAACTTATGTTGTCTGCTTCAGCAACGAGATTATCTATTTTTGGAATATTTTCTGCAAAAAAATCCTCTAAGATACCGCCAAAAGCATGGGGCGGCATGGTTAGAAAAAAAACTATCAGGTACAGAATACCAATCAAAAGATACGCAAATGCCGCATGATGATACTTTGCGGATCTTTTGTACTCTTCCTGTATATATTCAGGATATTTAGTTTTTTTAGTATAAGTTGGAGGACCGAACATTATTTTCTGATTTTATGGTAATAACTATTCTTTGTCAACAGTAGTAATGTTGCGGTTTCTCTTTTGGTGTGTTAATTTAATGGGTTGTGAAAAATCAAATATTCGCTGTAATAATGGCCGGGGGAAGCGGAGTCCGGTTTTGGCCCAAAAGCAGAAGTAAATTGCCAAAACAGTTTTTAAGGGTCATAGGTAATAAAACCATGATTCAATCAACTGCTCACAGGATTGAATCATTGGTTACTCCTCAAAATACTTTGATTGTAACAAATATTATTCACGCAAAGACGGTTCAAAATCAGCTCCCTTCCATTCCTTCTGAGAACGTTATTTTAGAGCCGGTTGGAAGGAATACCGCGCCCTGTATAGGGCTTGCGGCATTGATTGTAGAGCAAAAAGATAGGGGCGGCGTTATGCTTGTTCTTCCTGCTGACCATTGGATTAAGGATGACAGACAATTTTGTGACGAATTAAAGATAGCTGCTGCAAGGGGGGGGGAGAAAGAAACACTTATTGCCTTCGGAATTAAACCATCTTACCCTGAGACCGGTTATGGGTACATTCAGTGCGGCGAGAAAAAAAACTTGATTCCTGAATCTAAATATGAAATATGCCAAATCGAAAAATTCAGGGAAAAACCTGATATTAAGCAAGCGAAAGAGTTTATTGAAAGCGGAAACTTTTTTTGGAATTCAGGGGTATTTGTTTGGAAAGCATCCGTGATTTTAGAAGAAATTGAAAAATATTTGCCGGAGCTACATCAAGGGCTTATGAAAATCAAGGAATGCCTTGGAACAGATAATAAAAAAGAGAAGATCCATAAAATTTTTTCAGCGTTCCAACCTGAATCAATAGATTACGGAATCATGGAAAAGACAAATCGCGCGGAAGTGATTATTTCTCAAGTTAGCTGGAGCGATGTAGGAAGTTGGAAGGCCCTTGAAAACCATTTGCCGGCAGACAACTCCGGAAATATTGTATCAAAAAAGCATATCCTGATCGACACGAACAATTCAATTATTGAAAGCAATGAAGGAATGATTGCTCCTATCGCTTTGAAAGCAATGTTTGTTATTGCTACATACGATGTTTAATTTATTGTACTTT
>CBDUII010000246.1:0-4565 GCA_965367285.1 uncultured bacterium | reverse complement strand
ATATAAAACGAACTTTTACAGAAATTTTCAGAATGTCCATCATGGATTAATACAGTCCCAACCATACCATGAATGACCGGGGATGAAAAAAACAAATCTGAAAAAATAGGATTTGTAGGGCGTCATAATGTGCATTGGTTAGACGAACCATCCCTTGCGGACACTAACACAAGGTTTGAGCTGGCGAAAAAATTTGATATTTTTCTTTTTGAATTAGAGGATGGGAGAAAGGCTTATGAATGGTTTTGTCTGAAAAAATTATCAGAGGCTGTAAATGTAAAACCGGTTTATGAAGTTATAAACGAAGAAAAAGAAATGACAGATGAGATACTTAAACAGTATAAAGAATGATATAAGTCACTGCAGGCAGTCGCAGAGAAAAACAAACTTCCGAGACCTGAAAAATTCAATATGAAACCCGTGAAAGAGCTTCGTTTAAAAATATCTAAAGAAAATCAGGAAATAGCGGAGCCTTTCGTCCCCGAGTGGAAAACTGAAAACTATATATTGATTGAATCAAAAGATCGTTGGTACGGAATTGGATTAGCGCTGACCCAATCAAGAAATAGAAAAGGATTAGCTTCTCTATTTGAAAATATTTTGCGCGCCAGAGATATGACTGAAGTGAAAAAACGCCTTAGAGATAATGGTGTGCCGGAAACAGCTTTGGAAGATATCTATCAAGAAAATCTAAATCCGCCGCCTAAAATAGAATCTGATGACGTGGAAATAATACCTTTTATAGATGACCCTCCCAAAGAAACCTCAGAACCAGATACAAAAACACTTGAAACGAGGCAAATAAAATCATCCTCACAACCTTCCACTAATGCAAGCGATCTAATGAGGGAAAAGGGGAAAGAGGCTGAGGATTGGCTGAGAGATAAACTCAAAAAATTGCTAAGTCCAAAAGGATGGAAAGTCAGTGATACGCCTATAAAAGAAAATGGAAAAGAAACCGATATACTTTTGGAACACTCCGAACAGGGCAAATTCCATATCGAAGTAAAACGTGTAGAGCATGGTCCAATATATTGGTCTAAACATCAAGTCCAAATAGCTAAGGAAAAACAAGGGCATTATTTTATGGCTGTTCTTCGTCCAATAACAGATGAATTACCTTACAAAGTAACATGGTTGTGGAAGCCCTTAGAAAATTTTCAGGACAGGGAGATAAAAGGAAGTTGGCGCTGGAAAAGCATAAAAGATGAAATAACCATCATTAATAATTTGAATGTGCCTAAACCGCCGCCTACTAAAGAAGCAAATTCTTTTTCTTTTATCATCAGCGTTGATGATGATTTTCTGGATAGACATTCTAACGGATTGAAATGTATACTTGAGAAATTAGGATTATGCCTTTGACATGCCTTAAAAGATATAATTTTATGGTTTGGCAATCTTTGTAAAAACCAAAAGGAAGTTTAGTCAAGTTGTCACAGAATTCTTTTTTTTATAGTTTGTAAAATTATTTGGTGGCCGGGGATAAAAAAAGGTTTGACACTGAATAATTTAATCCTTGCAAATTGAAAGATTATATTTTAAAATGCAAGGATGATTAAGCGTTACATTCAAGCTCCTCTCCTAAGCTCATTGGGTCAATTTCCTATTGTTGGCCTTGTCGGTTCCAGGCAAACAGGTAAAACCACTCTTGCCAGGGCCCTTGCCAAAAAATGGAAAACGAAAACCGTTTATATCGACCTCGAACTTCCATCAGATGCGGCAAAACTTGATGAACCGGAATTTTACCTTGAGCACCATAAAGATAAGCTGGTAATACTCGATGAAATCCAGCGCAAACCTGATCTTTTCCCTCTTTTACGCTCTTTAGTGGACAAAGATAGAAAGAACGGCAGGTTTCTTATTCTTGGATCGGCGTCCCCTGATTTAATTCGCCAGGCGTCGGAAAGCCTCGCAGGCCGTATCATCTACCATGAACTGACTCCTCTGACAATGAGTGAAATAAAATCCGATACTAAAAAAATGCGGGAATTATGGCACCGGGGAGGTTACCCGCGAAGTTTTTTAGCATCGTCGGAAAAAACAAGCTTTTCCTGGCGGGAAGCCTTTATTAATACCTATCTTGAGCGAGACATTCCCTTGTTGGGAATTAAAATTACCACGGCACAATTAAGGCGGTTCTGGCAAATGCTCGCTCATATGCACGGACATACATGGAACGCAAGCCAGATAGCGAAAAGCATGGATATATCCGCTCCCACAGCGCGTCATTACCTGGATATCCTTCAGGACATTTTCGTAGTTCGACAGCTTCAGCCGTTCTATCAAAATATCAAAAAAAGATTGGTTAAATCCCCTAAAATTTATTTGCGCGATTCAGGTATTCTCCATACTCTCTTGAGGATCAGAAACATGGAGGAGCTTTCAGGACACCCATCCCTTGGGTTTTCCTGGGAAGGATGGGTAATAGAACAAATTCTCAGCACAATTCCTTCATCATGGGGATCCTATTTTTACAGATCCTCCGGCGGGGCAGAGATTGATCTGGTTCTCCAGGCTGACAGAGGAGCGCCAATCGCTGTTGAAATCAAATACTCCGCAGCGCCCAAGCTTCAGAAAGGATTTTGGAATGCCTTTGTGAACCTTAAGTGCAAAAAAGGCTTTGTTATCTATCCAGGAAAGGAGTTTTACCCCATCAGGAAAAATATCTTTGCCCTGCCGATAAATATGCTAAATAAGCTCCGCTAAAGCGGTGTTGCTAATGTAATAAGATTTTAAGAACATAACTTCGCAAATTGATTAATGTTTTCAGTTTATTCTGCCCACGAAATACGCTAAAAGACACGAAAATAGATTTTTTTTCGTGTGTTTCGCGGGCTGACCAGAAAAACCATTGAAAAACTTTGAAATTCCGATACTGTTGAATAGTTAAAATATTTTTTCGCTACAGGGTGTAGCCTTTGAACAGAAAGAAAAAATCTGCGTAAATCTGTTTAATCAGCGTCATCTGCGTCCTATTTTTTTCTAACTAATAAATGACCGAGACAGAAAAAGGATTAATCATAGTAAACACCGGTGACGGGAAAGGGAAAACCACCGCGGCGTTAGGCACTGCCTTTCGCGCCATGGGATATAATTACAAAGTCTGTATGATCCAGTTTATTAAAGGAAGCTGGCATTATGGCGAATTAGACGCGGCAAAAAAGTTTTCCGATAACTTCGAACTGATACCGATGGGAGAAGGTTTTACATGGAAAACTAAAGATAAAGAACGTGATACTCTGGTGGCTAAACGAACATGGGGAATGTGTAAAAAAAAGATTCAATCGGGAAAATATAAAATTGTGATCCTGGACGAAATTAATATTGCCTTGAGATATAATTATCTTAATGTGAAAGAGGTCGTTAATTTCCTTAAAAAAAAACCGGGAGATTTACATGTGATTTTAACGGGAAGAAACGCGCTTCCTGAAATCATTGAGATTGCTGATCTGGTTACAGAAATGAAAGAAATAAAGCACCCCTTCAAATCCGGTATCAAGGCACAAAAAGGAATAGAATATTAAGTTCAGGGGTCGGGGATCAGGTGACGGGGATCAGTTTTTTTCTGACCCCTTGTCCCTGCCCCCCGATCCCTGAACTTAGCAGCGGTTAAACTTCAATACCAAAAACATCTTCTTTTACCTTAAAAATCTTCCCGGTCGGCGCTTTTGGATCATGGTCAAAAAAGATCTGCCACTTTTCCTCTGCTGCCTGTGTTAACAACTCTTTTTTCTTCAATAAAACTTCATGGGGGAAAAGGTCATAGGCCATAAGATAAGGCAATTTCAAATGTGATGTTGTGGGAACCAGATCGGCGAGGTACGCCCCTTTATCACTTTCCGAATCAATCTTTATGATCTGATGATGCCGCGTGTGGGCGCCGGTCACCAGCGTATGTAGTCCGGGCACAACTTCAAAATCACCTTCAATAAATTCTACCTGCCCTGATTCCTGGAGGGGGATTAAATTTTCCTTTCGGTATGAATACTTCATTATTCCAAAATTGTTCATTGCGTCTTCCCATTCACCTTTTTGAATAATATAAGTCGCTCTGGGAAAAGCAGGAACCGCTTTTCCACCTTCGTTTATTGTTGCGCCACCGGCGTGGTCAAAATGGAGGTGGCTTAATATAACAATATCGATATCTGACGGTTCAAGACCTTTTGCTTTAAGAGACTCCTCCAGTACGGAACGATCCTCTAATCCAAAGATATCTTTTTCCTTTGGGGAAAACTTCGTCCCATTTCCCGTATCAACCAATATCTTTTTATCACCGGAATCTATGAGAAGGCAGTTGGTTTCCAGCTCAACCCGGTTTCTTTCATCAGCAGGGTGGGTCTTTTCCCACAGCGGTTTTGGGATAACCCCGAACATAGCCCCACCGTCCAGCTTATACTTCCCTCCACTGACTGTTTGAACTTCAAATTTACCAAGTTTCATAATTAATTATCCTTTGCTATTATTATTTCTTCCACAGGATTCTCCCTAACCTTCTTCATAAAAAGAAAAATCAGATTTCGATACACCACATTGCGGACAACTCCAATGGTCAGGAATGTCTT
>CBDUII010000245.1:0-4569 GCA_965367285.1 uncultured bacterium | reverse complement strand
TAAAGTTGTTTTAGATACCCCGATGCTCTGCGTCGGGGAGTATGTCATTGTATAGGAATTTCAGTGTTTATAGATTCCCGCTAAGAGCGTGCGGGAATCCAGGGGATGGACAACTGCATTGCAATCGGTTGACATATTTGAGCATTAGAAAAGTTGCCGAAGGCCTAACTTGATGTATAGGAATTTCAATGTTTCCTTGCGGCGTAGCCGCAAATCCAAAATACCGTAAAAACTGCCATGGACGGCAGTTTTAGGGATTTTGAGAAAGTTAGCCAGGGATGGCCTAACTTGCAGTACAGGAATTTCAAAGTTTTAAGCCGAAAGAGCTTAAATACAAACGAAATTATAGTTTTTATTAATTCAATTTAAATTTCATCAGATGTTATTTGTTTGTTTCGTTTTTTGAAACAAACATTAACTAAAATAGCGAGCCTCCGGCTCGTTATTTTAATCAAGTTCTATATTATTTTTTTCTAACGTAACGCCAGCCACTTTATATAAGTTAACAATGGATTTAGTATAATCAATTATTGCCTTAATTTCCTTGCTCTGCTCTTCTGCCAGGTCTTTTTGAAATTCCAGGACTTTAAAGCTTGTTGACAGCCCTACTTCAAATTTCTTTTCTTCGGCGCTCATTTTTTCTTCGGCCAGTTTTTTTGATACTCTTGTAACGTTTACCCTTTTTATATTGGTTTGGATTTCCCTCACTGCTTCTTTTACTTCCAATGTTATCTGCTGTTCCTGATTTTTAATTTCAATGAGAGTTTTTTCCACCTCCAGCTTTGACGCGGTGAGACTGCTTTTGGCGGCACGATTGCCAATGGGATACTCAAATTTTAGTCCAATATCATAGGAATAAGTATCCCCGCTTAAAGCCCGGCTCAATGATCTATCATAATCACCGCCAAAACGGGTAGTTTGGGTTGTACCTGAAGACTGGCTGGTGACAGGCACAGCGTTACCACTTATGCCGTTTAAGCCTAAACTCGCTACAAGATCGATCGTTGGGTACATCTGGTTTTCTTTATAAGCCACATCAATCTGTTTATTGTCCAAATCCAATTTTAACTGTTCCATTTTCGGTCGACTTTCAAGCGCTATTGTAAGGTACTCTTCCAACTGGAAGATTTCAGCAGCAAAGGAAGGGGAATCTGCCGGAACCAGGGTTAAATTCCACTCTTCAGCATCAGGAGGAAAATTCAATTTTGTTTTTAATTGATCCTCTAAATCTTTAATTTCATTTTCAGTGATAATTACCGCCTCTTCACGGGCGGCGACTTCCGACTGAGCCTGCAAAATTTCCAAAGGGGCCAGAACGCCAACGTCTACCTGAATTCTTACCCTGTTCTCCAAATCCTTAGCCAGTCCCAATGATTGTTTTTTTACTTTTAAATCATCCCTTTTAAAAACAAGATCCCAATAAATGTTTTGCACATCCGAAATAGACTGCATAACAAAGCTTTTAAATTCATTTTGAGAAATTTTTCGATCATTAGTAGCAACTTTGATCTTTCTGGTATTTAAACCGATTCCAAAATCTTTTAATAAAGGCTGAGTGAAATCAAGGTCAATAAATGAACTATATTGAGGATCTAATCCGGAAAACGTGGAATTTGTGATATTTCTTACAGAAGAAAATTTTAATTCATAAGATGCGCCTGTTTTTAATTCTTGCTTCAAGCCGGCGGAAAAATTTATGTTCTCCTCCTTCGTAACATCAGGAGAAGCAAATGCCGATGCCGATGGATCGTTACTTTTATCTACAGAGATATCTGAAAAAAATGTCCGGTCGAAAAAAGAGTTTTCGGAAAGTATGTTTTCATCCTCAATTTTAGGATTAATTCGTTCAACTGCAATATCCAGATTATTTTCCAGAGTAATCTCAATCACTTTTTGCAATGAAAGTTCAAGTTTCTTTTCTTCTTGTCCGAGTAGAATTACCGGGAAAATAACATTAAGAAGAACAGCCATCATTATAAACTTTAAAAATAATGAGGCACGATCATTTAAAAAGGTTTTCATTATTCTTCTCTCGAAAACAATCTTTTTTCAAACAGGCATAAAACTATAAATTATAACTACTTATCTCTTGAATTGCAAATATTTGCGGTGATAGGCAGTGTCCTGATTTGAAAATTTAATATGTATCTTCTTACATGGTGTTATAACATACATATCCAAAAGAAATAAACCCTTGACAGCGAGTTTGACGTCTTATAGCATAGGTTCTTCCTACAGGGCGAGACTGGCAAAAGCACCAAATTTGATCTATAATAACTAATTGTGCATTAGAATTTTTGTAATTCGAGTTTGTTTCGGATTTCGATATTCAAATTTCGGGTTTTTCACAGACGATTTAATAAATTAACATTCTGTTTGTACAGCATCTTTTTTGGTTGCGGCCACTGGTCGCGCTGTGTTGGTTCAAGTTTTTTTATTACCTTGCCACTACTTCTACCCGCACTATTTTTTCTTGTCCTTCTCTGAAAAAAGTTATCACAGCAGTATCTCCAGGTTTCATTGCTTTCAGCAAATTTGAAAAAGAGCGCAGATCATGGATCTGGTTTCCATTGAGATGGGTTATCACATCGTCATTTTGCAATCCGGCTTTTTCAGCAGGAGAGTCCGGTAGTGTGCCGACAATTCTAATACCCTTTCCCTCATAAGCGAAATCAGGAATTGTACCCAGACTAATTTTTCTCCCTTGTTCAGTCTCTGTCGATTTTTCGGACGCTAAATCTCTTTGTGTTCCAAGTAATGAATTCAAAGGGCTTTTACGAGCGGCTAAATATTCGACAGCTTCTTTTAATACCGACGCAACTTTTATTAATCCCTCCTTATCTATTTTATCAATGGTATCTGTAGGACTGTGATAATCGAGATGCGGCCCGCTGAAAAATTGTACTGCGGGAACTCCTGCATCAAGAAAACTCTTCTGATCACTGGAACCAAAATCATCAGACACCGGGTCTATCGGACCACCGGTAACATATCCGGCGCCCATAAAAATATGAATCCACTCACGCGCTGAACCTGTGCCAAAAACCAGAAGTTTCTTTCCCCCCAGCCTGCCTACTGTATCGAGATTCAGGACTCCCATGATTTTATCTGTTGGAAAGAGTTTTTCATTTTCCACATAGTGTTTTGATCCAATTCGTCCTGCTTCTTCTCCGGTAAACGCCGCAAAAATCACAGTGCGATCGGGTTTCCAAGTTTTTCCCAGTAATTGCGCTAATTCCAGCAGTATCGCAACACCGCTGGCATTGTCGTCCGCGCCCGGATGAATTTTCCCTTTATTGCCCTGACGCACGTCCGGCCAGCCGAGACCGAGATGATCGTAGTGTGCGCTGATAATGACGCTCTGTCCTTCCAAATCAGGATTGTTGCCTGGAATGACACCAATAATGTTTTTCGAGGCTATATTTTGATTAAATTCACCACTTTTAACCTTCCATTCCTTAAAATAGCTCCCTGATTTGCCACCTGATGGTTCCAGGCCAGCCTCATGAAACTTGCTGGCAATGAAATCCGCTGCTTTATCTAATTCCGCAGTTCCAAAACCGCGTCCTTTCATTTTATCGTCGGCAAGAAAACGAATGACATTCATCATCCGGTCTTCTGAAAATACCGCAGGTAAATAAGCAAGTGCCTTTCGTTGAGCCGGCTTTGCAACAACCCCCAATAGAAGTGGTACTGTGCCGTCAGCTTGCCGGACCGGTATGGACATTGGCGAGTTCACCGTAGGCCACTGACCTTTTAAAACAATAGAAGGCTGAGTCCCTTCAAACGCAAGATAACTGTATTTACCGTAATGCGGTAGTTTGCGTCCGAGTCCCGGGAGAGCTGCCGGGTTATCCGTTGAGACCCAGACCAATGCGGAATCAGGTTCATCAGGATGCCTAACTGTAAAAACAAGGGAATGATTTTTTCTTTTTATTTCGCTTTGTCCAATGCTCACCCCGGAATCATTGATCGAAACATTATAGCCCTTCATTGCGTCAATAATTTTTAGTTTGAAGCGATTTTCTTTTCCGAACAGCCATACCGTGCGATCTGCAGGGAGTTCATTTATTTCATTGTCCAGTTTAATTTCCATTTGTCTTGACGGCTATTTCTGCCAGGATTCGGCAATTTTGCGGTATTCATTTAAACAATCTTCAGGAGCTGAGTCAGGAAGGATAATCAGGACTTTCTCTGAACCGAACGCGCGGGAGAGGGCAGGGGGAGTCTCATTCCGGTGCAGCCGCCGAAAGAGATCAAACTCAGGGTCAACATCCAATCGGAGAGGTTTCGATGGAACATGAAGGGAAAGTTCCAGTCGCTTGCTGTCCATTAACACCGTAGTCTGGTATGCCTCTTGAGAGTCTTTCAGTATAACAGTTATCGGTATATATAATGTATAAGCCGGACCCTCCTGAACCTGTTCTAAAACAGCAGTAAGCTGATACACCTTATCATCATCATAGGCTGAGGCATTACTGATACTCATTTCAGGCGCACCTATGTGCTTTATCAACTGGTCAAATTCAGTCTGTAGATTTTTTCCGGAAATTTTTTCGAAAACTTCCT
>CBDUII010000244.1:0-4588 GCA_965367285.1 uncultured bacterium | reverse complement strand
CGCTTCTGCTGAGTCAATTCTTGAAAAAATGCCGTAAAACTTTAGAAGAAATAAAGCCGGGGTGTACTCACCCACCTAAAAGAAGAAAAAAACAAAATAGCAGCTTTGTATAGTTATTTGCAAGACACTATACTAGCTACTATTACAAGGTTTTTTTAGGTATCAGAAAGGAGGCCGGATTATGAAATTTACTTATGATTCTCGCCATAATATAGCTTATGATTGATAAAATAAATTTTTATCAACGAAAATCCGTTAAATCCGCCTGATCTGCGTTCTATTATTTCTTTGCGACTCTGCGGTGAATTTAAGCTGAGAACTTTGTCAGTATTTTCGGGTCAATCAGTTCCACAGTATGGAGTACCGGACGGTTATAATCAGCGCGATTTAAGATATCCATAATCTGCATCTGGCATGATGGACAGCCTGTAACGATAACGTCCGCTCCTGTTTGTTTAATGCTTTCCGCTTTTCTTTTACCGATTTCGAGAGAAAGGTCGTAATGTTTTAAATTAAATACACCAGCCCCACCGCAACAAGCACATGGAGAGTCCATTTCAACAAAATCAACCCAGGGAAGTGACTTCAGTATTTCTCTTGGCTCTGAACATACATTTTGTCCTCGTTTTAAATGACAGGGATCATGGTAAGTAACTCTGATTTTTTTCCCGGAAAAGTATTTCTTCCCCTGTTTTATGTCAACATGGTCATATAAAAACTTATGGATATCTATAACTTTATCAGCAAAACCGGAAAAACCACCATTCGCATTAAGCAGGATATTGTAAACCGACTTTAATACACTACCGCACGTGGCGCAATTGATAATAATATAATCTGGATTTAACTGTGATAATATGCTGAAATTTTTATCTGCCAGGTTTAATGCAGTTTTGTGATCTCCCATATAATAAGCCGGGGCGCCGCAGCACACAACATCTTTAGGGATAACCGTTTCAATATTATTGGCTTTCAAGATGTTTATTATGCTGTGACCCGCCTCCTGAAAAACAAAATCCGTCATACAGCCGGTAAAAAATACTACTCTCATTTTTGGGTTTTTGACTTTGATTATTTCAGGCAATTCATCTTTAAGGTTCCTCTTTCCAAACCGGGGAAAATTCTTTTTTATTCCATTTTTCACAAAAGGCAGCAGCTCTTTCAGCCAGCCTTCCGCTGGAATTCGGCTATAAAAAAGGTTGCTGGCCATTCCCATTAGTTTAAATAATGGATATAGAGACCTTTTATTATTACCAAGATATTTAGAAACTATTTTTGAAATGGAATCCGAACCATTCTTTTCAAAATATTCTCCCTTCGCGGCATTAATTATTTTAACCGGGTCTATACCGCGAGGGCAGTTTGTTACACAGCTTAAACAGCTTGTGCATTTTGACAGGCGGTCAGCAATTCCGTTGGAAAACTTGAGATCTCCCACTGCAACAGCTTCAACTAACGCAAGTCTTCCTCGCGCCACCATAGTTTCATCACCGGTAGCTATGTAAGTAGGACACCCTGATTGGCAGATGCCGCATTTTACGCATTGCGAAACTTCATCCAGGTACTTTTCAAACATAGAATCCATACTTTACAGATTACCACACTATAACAAAAGATGGGATACAAGATGTTAATTTTACTCTTGAAAATGTTCGGTTAATTGCTGTAAACTTGCAACTCATTTATCGGTTTTCCCAGAAAAACTATCATTTGAAAACCGAAGAATATTTAGTTACAGGTGGTATTGATCTGGAGTTAATTGCTAACTGCTAATTTATTTTGGGAGGAACCACAAATGTCTCTTGACGGTTATATAGATTACAAAAGAAGAGAATTTTGCAATGATATTAAATGCTCTGTTCAGCTCGATTTGAACGTGCAGGAAGACGGATCGGAGGAGCATGAAAGAAGCAGGTCAATCGTTAAAAATGATTGTGAATATACTACCTATCAAGTTCATCAATGGTTGATTGACAAAGGCTATAATAATGTAAGACCAGAGAAGTAAACAGAGGACAGAATACGGAGAACAGTGGACGGATGGCAGTGGGCAGATAGCTGATGACTGAGGGCAGACGACGGCGGAAGGAGTGGGAGAGTTGCATGAGTAATAAAATTGGAAGTTTTCTTGATTGCATAGGGATGCCATGTTAATTGATTATAAATCAAGTAGTTATGGAACCACGGATTACGCGAATTGCACGAATTGAAAAAGAGAAATAATTAGTGAAATTAGCGGTTACTTTTTTTTATTTTTAGTAACTATTTTTATGGAGGAGTGAGAAATGGATTGGGGAATGAAAAACCGATTATCGAGATTGATTCAACCGGATGGAAAATGTTTCTTTTTACCGATTGATCATGGATATTTTCTGGGACCGACCTCCTGTCTGGAAAAACCAGGGGAAACCATAAAACCCCTCTTGAGGTATTGTGACGCTCTTTTTGTGACAAGAGGAGTATTAAGATCCGCAATTGATCCTGCAATAAAGAAACCTATTATTCTCAGGGTTTCTGGCGGAACAAGCACTGTGGGGAAGGATCTTGCCAATGAAATCATAACCACTGCTATTGATGACGTTATTCGAATAAATGCTTCGGCTGTGGGGATATCTATTTTTGTCGGCAGTGATTATGAAAAACAGACGCTTAATAATCTCACAAGCCTTGTAAACGAATGTGAAAAGTACGGTATTCCTGTTATGGCTGTAACCGCTGTAGGAAAAGAGCTTGAAAAACGAGGAGCAAGATATCTTGCTTTAGCATGTCGAATTGCCGCGGAATTAGGAGCCAAAGTCGTAAAAACATACTGGTGCGCTGAGGACTTTGAAAAAGTAACAAACGGATGTCCTGTTCCAGTTGTGATGGCAGGAGGACCTAAATGCGAAACAGATAAAGAAGTCCTCGAATTTGTCCATGACGGAATGCAGAAAGGAGCGATAGGAGTAAATCTCGGGAGAAACGTCTGGCAAAACCCTAATGCTGTGCCTATGATGAGGGCTCTCCATTCAATAATTCATAAAAACGCATCTGTCAAAGAAGCATTTGATCTCTTTAATACAGTAAAGCGGCAAGTTGCCGCGACCAAATAGGGCTTCCGCCCTAGAGATCCAACAAAAAAACTTCCCTAAAAAAGAAGTTTTCACAGAGTAATAGCATACGCTTTTTTCGAGACTTCACTCGAAAAAAGTGGCCCCTTCGGGGCAGTAAAACAGTGTGCGTGTCACCCTAAGCTTCTTGAAGTGTTGTCCGGATTTTTTTTAGCTTGCCCATCCTGTTATCCTTCTGTCAAAATATTCGTATATCTAAAGTACCAACGAAAAATCTGCCTTTTAGCCAAAACAGAACATTATTATGAAAAAACCTCTCTTTATCATAGCCGGAACAAACAGTGGGTGCGGTAAAACTACAGTTACACTGGGAATATTGCATTCCCTGTTAAAAAAGGAATTAAAAACTGCCGCTTTTAAAGTAGGGCCAGATTATATAGACCCGAGTTATCATAAAGCCATTACTGGTAAACCGGGATGCAATTTAGACTCCTGGATGATGAGTGAGGAAACTATCTTTCGCTTGATCAGCAAAAATATGGAAAAGGCAGACATAGGCGTTATTGAAGGAGTCATGGGACTTTATGACGGCATATCGGGCAATGAATACCCTAAAGGAAGTTCCGCTCATATAGCGGAAATATTAGAAATTCCTGTTATCCTCGTAGTAAACGCAAAAGGATTGGCACAATCAATAATACCTATTATTAATGGATTTAAAACACATACTAAAAAGGTTAAATTCCTTGGTGTTATCCTGAACCATGTTGGAAGCGACAGCCATTACGAAATGCTCAAGCAATTAATAGAAGATGACTGTAAATTACCATGTTTTGGTTTTGTAAAAAAACTTGGCTTTAAACTCACTGAACGACATCTGTGACTTATTCCATTTCAGGAACTGGACGACAGCAATCTCAAGTTGAAGGAAATTGCAGAAAATATTGACGTCGATCTAATACTAAAAGAATCAGCCGAAAATTCTATAAGCCTGAAAACTTCGGCTAAAAAAGAAAAGAGGACATATAACCTGACAATTGCAGTTGCAAGAGATGATGTATTCAGTTTTTATTATGAAGACAATCTGGATGTTTTAAAAGAGCATGGGGTGCAACTGAAAAATTTCAGCCCTATTACTGATAAATCTTTACCTGAAAACATAGATGGAATTTATTTTGGAGGAGGATTTCCGGAAATATTCGCAAAAGAACTTTTGTCAAATAAAACTATCATGGGTGATATCAGAAAAAAATTTAAGAACAACATCCCGATTTATGCTGAATGTGGTGGGTTAATATATCTATTCGAAACTTTGATTGATCATGATAATAATAAGCAGAACATGGTTGGATTAATAAAAGGCACTGTAAAAATGGAGAATAAAAAACAGGCACTTGGGTATTATGAAGCAAAACTAAATGATTCAAGCTTACCTTTGTTACGCGGACATCAATTCCGTTACTCCCGGGTAATCAACATGGATGATCCCGATACAGTTCCATTATATAAAGTTAAAAAACCATCAGAAAAAAACTGGA
>CBDUII010000243.1:0-4641 GCA_965367285.1 uncultured bacterium | reverse complement strand
CAGGTTTATGCTGAACGTGGTGTTGCTGTTAACCCTGATGAATCGATAAGCACTGAAAGACGTATTGCTCTTGTAATCGGTAATTCCGCTTACAAAAGTTCTCCATTACGGAATCCGGTGAATGATGCTACTGACATGGCGTCCGCCTTAAGCCGGTTAGGATTTCAGGTAACCTTAGGCAAAAATATGAACCGCAAAGAGATGCACAGGACCATCCGTAAATTTGGCAAAGACCTTAAACAAGGTGGTGTAGGTTTGTTTTATTACGCTGGACATGGGATGCAGGTGAATGGAAAAAATTATCTTATTCCGATAGGTGCGGATATTCAGTCGGAAGATGAAGTTCAGGTGGAAAGTATAGATGCGGGTTCCGTGTTGCGTAAGATGGAGGTCGCGGCCAATACAATGAACATGGTATTTCTTGATGCCTGCCGTAATAATCCATTTGCAAGAAGTTTTCGCTCTACAAATAAAGGATTAGCCCAGATGGATGCCCCAAGCGGTTCACTGATAGTTTACGCGACAGCTCCCGGTTCTGTGGCAGCGGATGGTGATGGACGTAATGGGATTTTTACTCAAAATTTGCTTTCCTATTTGGACACTCCTGATCTTGAAGTAGGACAAATGCTTCGCAAGGTCAGAGTAAGTGTTAGAAAGGAAACAGACGGCAAACAGACTCCATGGGAGTCATCATCTCTTGAAGGAAATTTTTATTTTGTACCGGGTACAAAAGCAGCAAATGTTTCTTCATTAGATTCATCTACTTCATTACAGGAGGAGCGCAGGCGCCTTGCAGCGGAAAAAAGGTTGATGGAAGAAAAAGAGAAACTGCATGAAGAACGGCATGAATTGGAAAAAGAAAGAGAGCGAATAAGAAAAAAACAGGAGCGAATGAAGGTAGCGAGGTTTGCCCTCTGGTACATTTAAGGAAGCGAGACGTTCAATGGACAGGCGTTATATAGATAATGGGGAAGGAATTATCAAAGACAGTCAAACCGGTTTGATGTGGACAAAGAAAGATAGTTGGGCAGATACCGGAGGTTGTAAGGATTGGAACGCTTCAAAGAGCTATGTGAGCAACTTAACAACCGGCGGTTACACAGACTGGCGTTTACCTACAGTTAGTGAGCTGAAATTGATATATGAGAAGTCAAAAACGAATAAGGATAAAGATGGGGATCGTATTCGTCTGGATCCAATTTTTGCATCAGGCGGAGCTTATTGGTTTTGGACGTCAGAGGCAGCCGGTTCCTCTCGTGCCCGCGGCGTCAACTTCGATGGCGGCTTCGTCGGCTTCATTTTCGGCAACGTTGACGATTACGGGCGTGACGACTGGGGCAGCAGAGGCGTTCGGGCAGTGCGCTTCGGACATTGATCATTTGATTATTTAAACATGGGGTATGGGGCGAAGCCCCATCGAATTTTTTTTTGGAGTGCATCGACTGTGTCGATGCGATATTTTAAAAAGCAGTGACGCAGTCACTGCACTCCGAAATATAGAAATGACCCATTATGAACATCTCCCCATCTACAAGACAGCCTATGATTTCGCATTATATTGTGAAAAAATTGTACCACGATTTAATAAACAACATCGGTATAGAATTGGGGGTGGCATGGACAAGCGTTCTTTGCTTGTCCGTGTTTGTTTAGACACGGACAAACAAGTTTGTCCATGCCACCCAAAGAAGAAAGTAGTTTCAGAGAAAACGGCTGTGATTTTATAGGTTATATTGTGAGACCAACTCATCTTCTTGTTCGCAAAAGAACCGTAAATAACTTCACCGAAAAACTCAAACAATATCAATCTACCATAACCAAACCATGGTATAGGGGAAGGTTAAGGATTCTCCTGAAGAATTAGAGCAACTTGAGGCGATTGTTGCTTCCTATGAGGGTAAGTTTAATCATGCTGCTACCTTCAAGCTTTTAAGTAAAATCAGAAAAAAGTATCCGTTTCTTAGAATATATTTTAAAGCGGACAGAAAAAATCGAATGAAACTTGCACGGTATCCCAGGTTTTGGTTTCTTAAGAGCCAATATCTCTGGTTTTCAGCCAAATATAAAAAGGTAATAATGATTTTTCAGATCGGTTGTTTTTAACTCGTTCCCATGCTCTGCGTGGGAACGCAGGTTCGGAGGCTCTGCCTCTTTGGAGTGCATCGAGCATCTCGATGCAAACATAAAAAACGCATCAACATGGTTGATGCACTCCAAATAAAATCCACAGATCCCCTTTAGTTACGATATCAGAAAACTATCATCAATATTGTAAAAGTTAGCAGTTCCGCCTTCAGGCGGTTCTTTTTAGCCGCTTAAAAGCGGGACTACAAACCGAGAAACATATTTTCGGACAGCCTGAATGGATAAAGGGGGGCACATCAAAAATCTCTTTATCCCAGAAATGCCTTGACTTGTCTTATGCAGGGTGAGAACATAGATTCTCAATTTGATTAATGAATAAAAGTATTGCAAATCTGTAAAATTGTGTTTTTTTAGGCGGTGTTTTGTTCTGATTTTTTTAGGCACTGTTTAGTTCTTTCTTTTTACAGTGCCTTATGCAAAGCACAGTGCCTTATGCAAAGCACAGCGCCTTATGCAAGGCTTAGCAAAGTTTTTTAACACACCCCGTCCCGAAGGGACACCCCTCTTGTTAGAGGGGAATTCTTTCCCCGAATTCTCCCTTAATAAAGGGGGCTATGGGGTTGTAATTCATTTTTGATTGCGGCGAAGCTGAACTGTGGAATCTGTGGTTGCTTTTAGTTTTTTAACCAAAACTTTGAAATTCCGATACTGTAACATAATCTATATTCTATAGATTCATATGAAAAAGACCTTTCAATTTATTATCCTTTTTCTTTTTTCCGCGCTTTTAATTAGTTGCGGCAAGCAGAGAGAGCCGCTGGAAAAACTTGTCACAAACTTTGCGGGAGCGCCGGAATATTCTATCATCCTCCAGGATATGAAAGGAGAAGGAGTATTTTCTAAATCGTATTACCATAAATATAAAGTCATACAAGGAGAAAAGTCTTTTCTTACTGACTGGCTGAGAGTCTCCAGTGGTACCTACCAGAACAATCAAAAATTTTTAGGCATGACCCTTGTTTCTAAAACAAAAGATGGAACGAGCAACACACCGCATCCTCCTGGCTATCAGTATATGGGAAACCAGCAATATGGAGAATGGCGCCGAGACAGCACTGGTAATTCCTTTTGGGCGTTTTATGGCCAATATGCTTTTTTCACCCAGATGTTTGGCTGGGGCAATCGCACTTTTTATCGTGCGGATTATAATGCCTATAGGACATCTCAAACAAATCGCAGGCCCTATTTCGGACGTAATAAAGAATATGGAACTGGAGGCAAGTTTACAAAACGAACTAATCCGAACTTCTTTGAACGCAAAATGGTAAAACAAAGGATGGCAAAATCCAGATTTTCCGAGCGAGCCGGTCGCCGCTTTGGCGGCAGCCGCAGTACTTTTGGCGGCGGTAGAGGGTACGGAGGTTTTGGAAAGTAAGCTATTATTGCAAGTAAGCTTTTTTGATAGGATAAATAGGATAAAAAACAATGAAAGTAGATAATCTTTTATTAGCGGTAATTTATCTCATATGCGCGTTCGTTCTATTTTTGATCGGTAAGGTTGTATTCGATGCAATTAACCGCTCGTATAAATTAAATGAAGAACTGGTCAAAAAGGACAACACAGCCCTTGCCATAGCAATGGTTGGTTATTACTTCGGACTTACCCTGGCAATAGGTGGTGTTATCTCCGGACCTTCAGCCGGTTTGGCGGAAGATCTTATAGATATTTTTATTTATGGCCCCTTGGCCATTGTTTTGATGAATATATCCGCGGTGATTAATGACAAATTCATCCTGTATAAATTTAATAATACCAAAGAGCTAATTGAAGATCAGAATGTGGGAACAGGTGTTGTGGAATGCGCGGTATATCTCGCCACAGGTATGATTATCTTTGGGGCTGTCTCTGGTGAGGGCGGTAGTGTTGTAACAGCGATTGTTTTTTGGAGTTTAGGTCAGGTCGCTTTGATGCTAACCGGTTTGCTTTATAACTTTATTACCCCATATGATATCCACGAACATATTGAAAAGGACAATGTTGCCGTTGGAGTGAGTTTCGCTGGAGCGCTCATTGCCATAGGCAACATCATTCGCCACGCTGTCAGTGGTGATTTTATCTCATGGAATGAAAATTTGATTACCTTTATCAGCTTTGTTATTCTCGGATTTGTTTTCCTGCCGATTATCCGTGTTTTGACAGATAAGATTCTGCTGCCGGGTGAAAAGATTACTGACGAGTTAATTAATCAGGAAAAACCAAACCTTGGTGTGGCTTTTATCGAAGCCTTTTCTTATATAGGAGCGTCCTTTTTTATAGTCTGGAGCCTGTAGTTGTGGATTCACAGTCCCGGATTTCAGGTTCTGAATCTACATTCTACAATCCGCAATCTGAAATAAACGTAGGTCGTTATCTCAAGTTAAGTCTCTTCGCGACCGGTTTTGCCGGTATTGTGGCTGAATTTGTCCTGGCCACTCTGGCAAGCTATCTTATTGGTAATCCCATCCTCCAGTGGACCCTTGTCATGTCGCTCATGTTTTTCGCGATGGGGGTTGGAA
>CBDUII010000242.1:0-4648 GCA_965367285.1 uncultured bacterium | reverse complement strand
AACGGTGGTCGGGGTTGACTGACCAAACGCCAAATATTCCCCCTGGTCGTAATGATGCTAAGGCGATGATCAGACCGGCTGGACTGTAGAGACTGTCATTTTCTTTACGGGTGAGTCCTTCAGGGCCATTATCCACATCCAGCAGGATTGCATCATAAACAGTTTGTTTGGAGCGGATGAATTGGCCAACAGCGCCATGATGGACAGTCTCTCGCTTGTCCTCCGTTGGGTGACCTGCAAGCGAGGCTAGCGGTCCCCGGTTCCACTCGATGAACGCTGGTAATGATTCAACGGCTACGCTCTTGGCATATGGCCCAAGCTGTTGTAATGCAGCGGCCAGTGTGAACCCCATTCCCAGTCCACCGATCAGAATACGTGATAGGGACTGATCCCCAAGCCTTTTGCACGTGAGCTCGGCCAGGGCATCTTCCGAGCCGTGAACGCGGCTGTTCATCAGCTCACAGTGACCGATTTTGATGGAGAACTCCTCCCCTCTACGGTAGAGACGCAACTCACTTTTTTCTCCAGGCACGGTTGTAGTATCGAGTAATTCCCAGGGTATCATGGTTATCTCATGACATGCGCGACGACTAACGCGCAACAGAATAAAACAAACAGAAAAATTGCTTTGGCAGATTTATAAACATAAATGATTTTCTATGCAGTCAAGAATAGACAAGATATCTTCTCTCTCCAACGGCTTGTTAGCCTTCCATTACTGATCACCAGCCCAAACTATTCGTTTAAGAGAACCTCTTCCATGAACTTCGACATATCCTTCATTTTTTAAAGTTGCTAAGGATGCACCAATACTGCCAGATGTTTCACTTATACATCCAAATTGCTCGACACAAGCCCGGGTTAATTCTTCACCAGTGACTTCACCTCTATCCTGAATGAATTTTTTCATCTTTGATGGGAGAGTATTGGGGTTATCTAACTGTTTCCGGTAACTTTCCTTATAACCAATTCTTCCCTTTGGACTATGTTGAGAATTAGAAATAATTCTACGAATTTTTTCTTCTTTTTTTAAAGGATAATATCCAATGTCAGACCAAATATGATCAATTTTAATTTTTTTGTTTGCGGTAATTATGTCTTTTTCTCTCTTTAAATTCTCAATTTTTTCTACTATTTTTTGCGAATCTCTTGATTTTTCCTGAATTTGCTCTTCAATATTTTTTTCATCTTCACTTAACTGACTTTTAATTTCATTAACCTTCTTTTCAGCATTCTCAATTTCCTGTTCTCTTTCCATTATATTTTTTATTGCACTACCATCTTTAAGGTTAGCTCTTGATAAGATACTTTCAAGTATTTTGATGATATTATTGTTTTCAAGCTCTTTTCGAGAGATTCTATATATCAATTGTTTGTTAAATGATGAACGAAATCTCCAAGAATAGCTGAAAACAATTATTTCTGTACCGTTTGAAATTATACCAATTAAAGGTCGCTCTTCATGGCAATAGCGTTCAAGCTGACCTAACTCACTTGTTAAATTTTTATCATAGCTCTTTGTTTCAACTATTACAGTGGTTGTTCTGGGTAATCCTTTTTTTATAAAAATATCTTTATATTTATGCTCAAAATCCATACGACTATGTCCTAAATATTCTAATAAAGGGACTATAAAATTGATTTTTACACTTTCCTCAGATGTTCCTATATCTTCCCCTGTAAGATGTGCAAGAGACTGCACTTTTTTTCTAATTTCATCGTTCATTGCAAATATTTCCCAAAAGGGTGTTCATTCATTATGTAAAGAACAATAATATCATCTTTTTTCAAGTTATCAGCAAATGTCAGCCAAGAGAGGATTTGATAACCTTTTATATCAATCCTCTCTTGCTACGATATTTATAAACAGCATTCTTGGATTGCCCTTGACTAAAGCCAATACTTTCTAAGTATCTTATACAATCCATATTACTTTTTTGCGTGCCATCGAATTCATCAAGAAGTTTGTCATATTGGCTTTGTGCTCCTTTTTGTTTTGAAATCAGATGAGCACCGTGATGAATATAGGTGTAAGCACCATTTTTAGCCTGGTTGTAAGATGCACCGAGATCCATTAAAATTTTCATGCATTTTGCATTGCTGAGTTGATGGCCTTTATGTTTATCCAAAATTTTTGAGTACTCGTTTTGGGTGAATTCCTTTAGACAATTAGACATGATTAACCTTCTCCTGCATCATAATAGATCATCTAAATTTAATATAACATTAATATTAAGTATACAGTTTACCTAACAGACAAAGTGCAGTCGGGAATTCTGTGTTAAAAAGTTAAGCTATCTTTATCGTTAGTTTTTTTCCTAAAGCCAATGCTGCTCGTTCCAATGTTTGCAGGGTTATTGATGCGTTGGAAGGGTCAAGAAGTCTGTCAAGCGCGGAACGACTGGTTTTCATTTTATTCGCCATTGCTGTTTTTGATAAATGTTTTTTCTCCATCATTTGCTTAATTTTAAAAGCAATGACTCTTTTAACTGCTGCCGCTTCTGCTTCAGGAAATATGCCTTCTTCTTTAAGAAAATCATCGAAATTACTGCCTACATGCTTGTTTTTCATAAATTACCTTTCAAAATTTGCAATCTTTTTTTTGCTAAATTCAAATCCCTTCCCGGAATTTTTTGAGATTTTTTAATGAAACTATGTAAAAGCACTATAACCGGTTCATTATCAGTTTCTGTTCGATAAAATACAACCTTTATCGGGTATTGAGATATCACTAACATAGTGTACCAATAATGGTACTTTTGTCAAGAGTAGTTTTGCCATAACAGGGAATTAACAGTTAGCAATTGATTGTTGATGAAGTTGAGAAACGACTAAAACAACAACCAGGAGATTCTTCGCTGGCGCTCAGAATGACAATCTAAAACCTCTCGCGTAATAGGTGACTCCTTTTCATTGTTTAAAAAAAACTCCTCATTATGTTACTATCTTAATCAGGGCAAACTTGCATAATCAGCGGTGAAAAGGAATAAGGGAATGAAACTGAATCCAGGTAGTTATATTGGAGCCATAATAGTTAGTTTTTTAGGAGCCGCTCTTGGTGTAATCTCTGACAATTTTATTGTGTTTTTAGCTTGTTTTGTGCTGGGCGCGCATTATGGAGGGAAAATAGGCAAAATCACATGGGATAAAATCTTTCATGAAAATTAAATCCAGTTAATCCTTGAATAAAGAAAAACTAAGATAGCTAAAAAAATATAGATAGGCAGAGTGCTGTTTTGCGTCCATCTTCATGACATGGTTATCTTTTTATATGATTTCAACCCTGACTTGTCTTCCCACTGCCTGAGCAAATTTCTCTAATGTTGATAAACGTATATCTTTGGATTGATTCTCAATTCTCGATATAGCAGATTTTTTAGTATGCAGTTTTTTTGCTAAATCTTCTTGAGTAATCCCTGCTTTTTCCCTGGCCTGCTTTAACATAACTCCTATTTTGAAATCGTTGTATCCGGATTCAAAATCCTTTGCAAATTCAGGACTTCTCTTTTTTCGTTTACTGATATACCTTTCGAGATCATCCATTTATTTTTCTCCTTTTTAAATAGTTCCGTTTTCTTCTTTCGGCAAGTTCGATTTCCATTTCCGGTGTTTTTCGAGATTTTTTTTGAAACCCATTTGTCAAAATTATTAGTTATGCTCCATAGTAAAACCCAAGAAATCTAAAAATATTACGCCCAAATTGAACTCTCACTTCCCAAATATCATCAGTATTAATAAGCTTTTTGAAATATGTTGTTGGGATGTTTTCAAGATCACGTACTAAACGTAAAACCCACGCAACTTTTTTAGCCTCCTTATCCGAGAGGGAATTTATGAATTCTTGAACAGGACTTTTCCCTGAATCGGTCTTATAAAATATTATTTTTTTCACTGTCCAAGGTTAACGTAAATATGAACAGAGAGCAAGAGTGATATTTTATATTATTAAAAGATAACATTAGGGCACTTCCAATAACTAATTTTTTTGTGATCACAACCCCCTTGATCTCCTCCTTCAACAAGTTCAGGACAGGCTTTTAAAGGGGGAATTTAAAAGGCAATGACGCAGTCATTGCGCTCCAAAATTTAAATCCAGTCAATCCTGTTCATCCTGTCAAAAAAATGTAAACATTATTTGGTTTTCCGGATGGATAACACAAGGCTGAAGAGGGTAGGGACTACAAATAACGTGAATAGAGTGGATACGGCTAATCCTCCGATAACCACGCTGCCCACTCCCCGGTAAAGTTCACTGCCTGCCCCGGGGAATAATACAAGAGGCGCCATGCCGCCAATGCTGGTGAGGGCACTCATAAAAATCGGGCGTATCCGGGTTTTTACACTCTCTACAATCGCGTCCTCGGACGACATTCCATGATGACGCATGAAGTTTAGCGTCTGGTGTACGATTAAAATCGCCCCGTTAACCACTGTGCCGATCAATATTATGAATCCCATCATGGTAATAATGTCGAGGTGCATGCCGGTGAATTTATGCACAAAATAAAAACCGATAAAACCGCCTACCGCGGCTAATGGCACAGTGAACATGATGACCAACGGGTACAGGAACGATTCGAAAAGAGAAGCCATGAGCAGATATATGATCAGTAACGCAAGAATAAAATTCCATTTAAGAGCTTCTCTG
>CBDUII010000241.1:0-4700 GCA_965367285.1 uncultured bacterium | reverse complement strand
ATTTGCTGGTCAATATGTTGTGAGTTGTGTCCAGTGTGTCCACTTCCGTTGTGGGCGGGGGTCTGGCCTTTGGGATAACCCTTGTTTTAATTTTAGTCGCCAATGAAAGGGGACATTATTTGATGACCCGGAATGGGGGTGTTTCAGCCACACTACCTTATTTTATCCCGGCACCACCCCCGTTTATTGCCGGAACATTTGGGGCCTTTATTAAACTGAGATCTCCTATTCCAAACCGGCGTGTTTTGCTGGAAATAGGCGCTGCCGGTCCTATCGCGGGGTTTGTGGTTTGCATACCCGCTCTTATTATAGGTCTGTCTTTATCTGAGATAAGGGAACCGGAATTTCAACCTGGATTCTCATTTGGTTCTTCAATAGCTCTATCCTTTCTGACCAAAATGGTGTTGGGCGCTTCACCGGAGAATGTGGACATTGTTTTGCACCCTATTGCTTTTGCCGGCTGGATTGGGTTATTTATTACAGCGTTAAACCTGATTCCCATCGGGCAATTGGACGGGGGGCATATTATTTACGCCCTGTTTGAAAAAAACTATTTAATTATTTCTAAAATCGCTTTTATAATTTTAATACCCCTGGGTTATTTTTTATGGCACGGTTGGTTTTTCTGGGCGTTCATTGTAGCTGTGTTTGGCTTTCGGCATCCCCCGTTAATAGACGAATCAACCCCGCTGACAGGTCAGGATAAAAAGATAGGATTGATCTCAATTGCTATTTTTGTGGTAACTTTTATTCCGTCTCCTATTATTTTTTAAATAACTTTATTCATAAAAGTTTAACCAACCGCAGAGAACGCTGAGATCGTAGAAAAATCAGGTAGGGGACAGGGATCAGGTTTCAGGGGTCGGATTTTTTATTCCTGACCCCCGATAACTGAACCCTGATCCCTGAATTATCAATCTCTACAGTAATATATTATTTTTATAGTGTTATGCTTGAAAATTTAAATCCGGCACAGCAGAAAGCTGTAATGCATAAAGATGGTCCACTTCTGGTTATTGCCGGGGCGGGTTCCGGAAAAACCAGGGTTATTACCCACAGGGTTGCCAGGTTAATTAATAAAAATGGAGTCAGCCCTTATAACATTCTCGCCCTGACTTTTACCAACAAATCCTCTTCTGAAATGAAACACAGAATTGAATCCCTGCTTGGTAATAAGAGCCTTGATATTTGGATTTCCACTTTCCATTCCGCATGTGTGCGTATTTTAAGGACAGGAATTGACCGAATAGGTTATTCAAAGGATTTTGTTATTTACGATACCGTTGATCAGAATGCTCTGATCAAGGAGTGCCTTGAAGAAACCGGTTTAAGCGATGAGAAGTACTCTCCAATGACAATTGCTAATAAAATTGGCCTGATGAAAAACGAGCTAATAGAACCTGACAATAATAATTCTATTGATGAAGTCAATAATTATGATGACGTAATTCAAAAAGTTTTCCCTGTTTATCAGAAAAAGTTAAAGGCAAATAACGCTTTGGATTTCGATGACCTCCTGTTGATAACCGTTAAACTGTTTAAGTCCGAACCTGATGTGTTGGAGGATTATCAAAACCGTTTTAAATATATTTTGGTAGACGAATATCAGGATACAAATTATTTGCAGTTCATGTTTATTTCCCTCCTGGCTAAGAAATATCAGAATATTTGCGTGGTAGGGGATGAAGACCAGTCTATTTACCGGTGGCGGGGAGCCAATATTGAAAATATTCTGAACTTTGAAAAAAATTTTAAAAATACTACGGTTGTGAAACTGGAGGAAAACTACAGGTCCACGAAAATTATTTTAGAAGCATCCAACCATGTAATAAGTAAAAACATTCAGAGGAAAGGAAAAATTCTTTTTACAAATAACGGGACAGGGGAAAAGATCACATATTACCGGGCTTTTAATGAAATCGAAGAAGGGGATTTTATCAGCCGGACTGCCCTGGAATTTCAAAGAAGTGGGAAAGCTAACTTTAGTGATATAGCGGTGTTTTATAGAACAAACGCGCAATCGCGGGTTATTGAAGAGTCTTTAAGGAAATCAGGTATCCCGTACCAGGTTATCGGCGGGCTGAAGTTTTACGACCGAAAGGAAATTAAAGATGTCATTGCCTATTGCCGTGTTATTGTTAATCCTGACGATTCAGTGAGTCTGCGTAGAATTTTTAATACAAATAATCATGGCATTGGAAAAGTTACTTTGAACAAAATAAATAAATTTGCCGGTGAAAGAAAACTTAGCCAGTACCAGGCCATTAGAGAAATGGCAAAATCAAAAGCCTTTGCGGGCGCTGCTAAAAAGAAGATTGAAAAGTTTTGCGGCCTTTTAAACAGGTTGAAGGAGTTTGCCGAAAAAAATATAGTTTCAGAGGTAATCAAGTATGTACAGGCGGAAACCGGTTATGTTGAGAAATTGATGAACGAAAATTCTTTTGAAGCAGGAAACAGAATCGAAAATTTGAAGGAATTAATTACAGCCGCAAAAAGTTTCGAAGAAAATAATGATGGCACCGCTGTCAGCAATTTTCTTGATCAGGCAGCGCTGGTATCAGGCATTGATAACTTTGATGATAAACATGGTTTGGTAGCTCTTATGACTTTGCATAATTCAAAAGGTCTCGAATTTCCTGTTGTGTTTATCACCGGCATGGAAAAAAGGATTTTCCCGCACATCAGGTCTATGGACTGCGAGGAGGAAATTGAGGAAGAAAGAAGGCTTTGTTATGTGGGGATGACGCGTGCTAAAAATCGGCTTTTTTTACTGAATGCTGTTACGAGAAAAATTTATGGCATGGAGCTAACAAACCCGCCTTCCGAATTTCTTGACGATATCCCTGACGAGCTCATTGAAATGATTTCTCCCTCTCAACGTAACCATTCCCCTTTAGCTTATAACCGTTTTCCTCTGAAGAATAAGCGACAAATAGACGACAGTAAGTTTTCCATCGGAACCAGGGTGGCTCATTCAACCTTTGGGAACGGGATTATTCTGGACATAAAGGGCAGTGATGATGAGAAGATACTTATTATATTTTTTAAAGGAGCAGGAAAGAAAAAACTTAAATCCAAATACACCGACCTTAAAGTTTTATGAACAAAATTAACAGATATATTTTTTGTGAGATGCTTATTGTTTTTGTCATCGCAATAGTGGCAACAACAGGCGCTCTTTTTCTCGATAAGCTGCTTTATTTAACAGAGGTGATAATTAACCGGGGAGTTTCATTTCATGATGTATCTAAAATGATAATTTATATTGCCCCTGCTTTTTTAGTTTTAACTATTCCCATAGGAGTTTTAATATCGTCCGTTGTAACTTTCAGCCGCTTTTCCGCAGATTCTGAAATTACCGCCTTAAAAGCAGGAGGGATCAGTTTGTATCAACTCCTGGTCCCTGTCATGGCTTTATCTTTTTTAGCTTATATCCTGACAGTATTTATGATGATTTATGGTCTACCCAATGGAAACCAGGCATTTCGAGAGTTACTGTTCAAGATTTTAAGAACACAAGCGAATTATGAGATCAGGCCTAAACTATTCAATAACAATTTTAAAAATATGATCATTTATGTGGACGAAAAAGATGAAAACAGTCCTTTGATGAAAGGAATTTTCATATCCGAAACAACGGAAGACGGTGAAAACAGAATTATTAATGCTGAAAAAGGTACGATTATTTCCGATAAAAAAGCATTTGTTGTTCAGATGAATCTAACGAATGGAACAATCCACCTACTCGGAAAAGATAAAAAAAATTATCATACATTGAAATTCAAACGATATACTCTTGAAATGGAAATTCCCAAACCGGAAGAAATAAGCGGCAAGCTGTTAAGAGGAAACAGAGAACTTTCTATTTCAAAGCTGAAAGAGAAAATTGAAAAACATAAAAAAGACGGCATTACCTTTAACAATGAATTAGTTGAACTCCATAAAAAATTTTCCATCCCATTTGCCGCCTTGATCTTTGGTTTAATTGGAGCGCCTTTAGGAGTGAAGTGCAGCCGCTCCGGAAAATCAGGAAGTTTTACAATCAGCCTGTTTGTAATTGTGTTTTATTATATTTTGTTATTATTCGGAGAGAGTTTAGGTGATACGGGAAAACTACATCCTTTTTTAGCTATGTGGCTTCCAAATTTTGTTGTCATGATAATTGCGGGTTATTTAGTTTACAAAACCGCCAATGAACTTCCTTTCAAGTACTGGCAATTTGCCCTGGATAAAATCGTGGCGTCTTATTATTCTTTAAAACTTTTTTTGATTTCTGATATTAAGTTAAAGAAAAATAGCTTTTTTTAGCTGCTGATAAACTGTCTTGACAACATAAGTTCAGTTGGGTAGAGTGAAGGTAAATACTTCAGGTGTCAGGGATTTGGGATCAGGGTTTAGCCCTGATTGAGAGTTAAAAACTTGCTGTCCGTAACGCGTAATTTGTAACGCTGCCTGTCTGCTGATCCCTGACTCCTATGTGCATGTACAGGAATTTCGATGTTTATGGATTCCAAAGAAAAAAATAACACCCGGGGCGATTGCAGCAATTTCGCGGAACTGGCAGGGAAAGCAGGGGAAGATTTATTCCCGCTTTATTACTACTGGTCTGGAGACAGTTTTCATTCAAGCAAAACATTATTTGGGATGTTCATTCAGCATCTCCAATCTTTTGAAATTTTTTTGGATGACCATGGCTCTCG
>CBDUII010000240.1:0-4707 GCA_965367285.1 uncultured bacterium | reverse complement strand
TAAGTGAATTATTAATTAATATTCTGTTTGTAACCCGTGTTACCATGATTTCCTCTATAATAATATAGCTGCTGGTTGTCAGCGGTCAGCACTCAGCACTCAGCTTATACACCATCTGCATCTAAAACTGACGGCTGTTTGCTGACAGCTAACGGCTAATATTTAGCGGACTAAATTTCTCACAGTAGTTAACATTTCATCTGCCGCGGTTATTATTTTTGCTGCCGCGGCAAAAGCCTGTTGAAACTTAATGAGATTAATCATCTCTTCATCAAGAGAAACTCCAACGATTTCTTCCCTTCGGTTTATCAATTGGTTGATCACACTTTCCTGCTGTGATACATTAGCATTCATTCCTTCCGCTTTAAGTCCTATATTGCTTATTATGGAACTGTAGAAATCTTCAAAAGTATATGCTCCAGAACCCGATGCTATAGTTTGGCTGTCAAACAGTAAATCGTTTTGAATTCTCGCAATCGACAATGCGTTACTTCCGTCACCAGCTAATTTTGAAGTCCCTGCTGCAATTTTATCACTATTGTTTAATACCGTACTGTTAATATCAATTAAAATTGACGCGTTTTCAGACAAGCTGAAAGTAAAAGTATCATTTGTTTGAACAGAACCTGACAAAGTAATTAAAATCCCATTTCCAAGATTTACCGCGCTTCCTGAAGAAAAAGTAAACGTTCCTGAAGCAGTACTGGTCGTTAAATTTGTTAAAGAAAACGTATTTGATCCGGTTATCTGAACCTGGTATTCATCTATGGATGCAGTTGAAGGAGCGTAAACACTGCCGGAAATAGTTGCTGAACCGCTATTACTTGTATTTGCTCTGGCAGTAACGCTTAAAGAATCAAAAAAGTTGTTTCCGGTTGAGCCATCCGCTCCATAGCCGGCAATATGTAATTCGTTAATTTCCCGGATCAACCCGGCGGTAAACAAATCCAGCTCTTTTATTCGATCTGAGATAAATGAGTCGCGGATTTCAATCATGCCGTGCAACCGTCCGCCAGAAATTTTGCTGGTAATATTAGTTGTATTGCCTTGCCCGTCATCTAACATAACATTGCTTAATCCAAAATTATCTCCATCTATTTCAGTTGATAGTGAGTATGCAGTTTGTCCTAAAACCAGTTGCCGCCCCTGATTGGTCGTAATTGTAATCTGATTGTTACTTTCCTCCAGGGTTTGAATATCAATGAGATCGGCTAATTTTTTAATTTTCATCTCTCGCTGATCTCTGAGATCATTAGCGTTAACCGCATCTCCAATCTCTGACTGATGGATTTTTTTGTTTAATTGCGCAATCTGAGAAGTTACCATGTTAACACCATCTATAGTAGCTGATATGTTCCTATCTACATCTATTCTTTTTTGCTTCAAATCAGAGCCTAACCGTTTAATGCGGCTGGTCAGGATCTGGGTTTTACCCAGAACAGATTCTCTCTCTGCCAGTCCCTGTGGATTAATAGACAGGTCTTGAAATGATGCAAAAAATCCATTGAGCGTACTGCTCAAACCGCCACCCGTAGTCTCATTAAAAACAATCTCAATTTGATCAAGGACTTCTTTCTGGGCCTCATAGCTTCCCATTGTGTAAGTCTCTAAATTTATCTGAGACATAAGAAACCGATCAAAAACCCTTTGGATTTCAGTTATCCGAACTCCGGTTCCTAACATACCAGGAATTGAGTTTATTGGTGTGGCTGCCTCAAATTTGACCTCCTGCCGCGAATAACCTTCAGTATTAACATTGGCAATATTCTGGCCTGTTACCTGTATAGCAGCCTGCTGGCTTAATAAAGCAACTTTACCTGTATTTAAAATTCCAAAGATACTTGCCATAATTTCACCCAGCTTAAATTAGATTCCCGCTTTCGCGGGAATGACAGTCTGCGCCGGTTGTCATTCCCAACTTGATTGGGAATCTATAAAGAAATTCCTATACGATAAATTTATACTTCTGCATTTAACATCCAGCTTTTACGAACAGAATGTCCAATTTTGCCGTTCGATGCATAAGAAGAGTTTTTATTAAAGCGGTTAAAAAAGCCAAGAACCCTGCTGTTTGACTCAGAGGACCTGGAAACAAGCTTTTCGTTATATGTATGCAGTTTGTCTATTGCATTAACTAATTCAATAAGTTGTTTGCGGGATTGTGTCAATTTAGCCCCTATTGAACCAGTTGCTTTTTTTATAATTTTTGATAAATAAATGTCGTCACAAGAGACATCCATTTCCCGCGCAATTTTTATTAAAACAGTTTTTCGTTTTTCTTCCAGACCTCTGAGCTTTTTTAATATAAGCTCTTTTTTTGATAAAAATTTCTGAAATAAGGAAATATTTCCCTTTCCAATGACATTTTTTTCCTCAAGCAGAATAATCCTCAACTCCCTGTAGAGTTTTATTTTAATATTGAGAATTAGATCTAACTGATTGAATGATTCTTTTATCAAAATTTTACTCCTTTTTACAACTTAACGGTATTTGGGGGAAACAGCTTGATAATTAATTTTATTTTCATGTTTCGGTTTAGCAAGCCCCCTGCTTTCTAAGGTCTGATTTTCCCTGTTTGTTAACTGTTGTTGCATAATTTGGGCCAAACCAAGACCACCTTCCTTTTTGGCTGAGTTTTTTGAGATTTCCTGATCAAGCATTGAGGTAAAAATATCCTCGGCGTTACTGTGAAATAAGTCTGATTTTGGGACAGCCTTCCGCATTGATTTCAGAGCATAATATAACAAAAAAGATTCAAACTATTCAGAAAGCTCTTTAATTTTAGCCATATTTTTATTTGCAATATTTTTTGTGGAATTTTGGAGTTTTCCTAACCGGTTATTTTGAATTATGCTGGAAATGTCACTTTTTATCTGTAATGGATTCGTTTTATTCATATCAAGTTATATTCTTCGCTTCGCTCAGAATGACACTTCCTCCAAGCTGTCATTCTGAGGGAGCACTTCACTACGTTCAGCACAGGCTTCGTGACCGAAGAATCTCTACATTGAAATTCCTCTACATTAAATTAGAATCAGTTCGCCATGTAACGCCCCTGCAGCCTTGATAGCTTGTAATATGGCGATTAAATCTCGGGGTGAAACGCCAATTGCATTCAATGCTGCGACAACCTATCCGAGATTCATCCCTTGCGGTAACACTAAAAGTCTGTCCTCCCCTTCTTCAACAGTTATGCGGGTACGGGGAACAATTGTTGTTTCTCCTTCAGAAAGAGGTTTTGGCTGCTCTACAATCGGTTCCTCCGTGATTTGGATAGTTAAACTGCCGTGAGATACAGCGATTTTCGAAATTCTAACATTCTCTCCTACAACAATAGTACCCGTCCGCTCATCAATAATAATCCTGGCTGCTACATCCGGTGAGACTTCAAGACTTTCCATGCTTGCCACAAATTTCACAATATTCTTTCTGAACTTATCAGGAACTAAAATATCAATAGTGCCCGCGTCTTTTGCAAATGCGATATTGTCTTTAAAAAAGCTGTTTACAGTATCCGCTATTCTATTAGCGGTTGTGAAATCAGGGTGGTTGAGTGCAAGTCTTAAAGATTTTTTGTTTTCAAAATTAAAAGGTATTTCCTTTTCTACCAGTGCGCCACCTGCAATTCGGGCTACAGTCAAATGGTTTTTCTGAACTCCTCTGGCAGCTCCTCCTACTGCAAAGCCACCAATGGAAACAGGGCCCTGGGCAACAACGTAAACCTCGCCATTGGCCGCTTTTAAGGGAGTCAAAAGGAGTGTCCCGCCCTGCAAACTCTTAGCATCGCCTAAAGAGGAAATCAAAACATCGATTCGGCTTCCAGACCTTGCGAAAGGAGGCAACTCAGCAGTTACCATAACAGTAGCCATGTTTTTGAATTTTAATCCATCTATCTCCTTTTCCGGAACCGTTAATCCCAACTTCTTTAACATGCTGGCAATCGTTTGAATGGAGAAGAATATATTGGTACTGCTATCCCCGGTTCCCGCCAGGCCAATTACAATTCCATAACCAATAAGCTGATTTTCTCGAACCCCCTGCAAGTTTGTAATATCTTTAATTCTTGCAGCTTCAGATAAATTCGAGTATAAAAATATTGCAATAAGTAAAATGAAAATAAATTTACATTTGTTTTTAAATGTTTTCATGAAATCTCCTAAGCTTTTATTGTTACAGATGAGGTACCGGTATCACCAAAAGCATCAGTAGCAGTAACAGTGGCAGCAACATCTGTTGTCGGTAAAGCTGTTATGGAAAGTATTCCAGTTGATAAGCCCATTGAAGCTCCGATATAAGTACCCAGGCCGCTAATATTATATGTGTACGGGCTTGTCCCTCCTGACGCGGAAAAAGCAACTGTGACAGGACTTGCTACAGTGGGAATTGGAAGGTTAGGTATAGTTACCACTGCAGGCGTTACAGTAATTGTAGAAGAAACAATTGTAACAGCGCCAGAGCCGAACGCTCCAGCAGTATCAGTTGTTGAAACTTTTACCGTTCCTGTCGTTGTGCCGGCCGTAAAAACTCCTGTTGAGACACCTATGCTTCCCAGGCTTGTATCACCTACAGACCATGTATAAGGTCCTGTGCCGCCAGTCGCGGTAAATGTTTGTGAACCGCCTTTCGTAAGACAAACGTATAGAGGATGGAGAGAAATGCTACAGTCGGTGGTGAAGACGCCAGCCCCTGAAGGACCTAATGGGCCTC
>CBDUII010000239.1:0-4710 GCA_965367285.1 uncultured bacterium | reverse complement strand
AAAAGCCGACAACCCAGCAATGGCAAATCCGTAAAAATATCCATTAAAATACCGGAATATGCCGGTAAAAAAACAGGGGATAAAAAAGCGACAAAAGTCTTTGATGAAAGAAGAAACGGAAAAAGGACAACAAGAGGTTTAGAGGTTCGTTTATTAAGAAAGAACCGTGGAGGAAAAAATAAAGGTGAGGATGTGATTGGCCACATAACTATGTTCAGTGATGTGTCGGTTTCCGGTTTATATGGCGCACAGGGCAGCGGTAAATGGAAAAGTCTAATTGGAGCCGTTGGGATTATAAGAGACATAACCGAGCGCCAGCGGATAAGGGAAGAACTTCTTAAAAAAACAAACCTTGTTCAACTGTTACAAGAAATATCTACCAGTAGCAGTGAAGCCGCAACTCCTGAAGAAGCAATGCGGATATGTCTCAAGAAGATTTGTTTATATTCCGGGTGGGGTGTTGGTCACGTTTACATGACCGAATCTTCCGGAACGATAATTTCAAAAAAACTCTAGTACAATAAAAACTCAAAGCAATTTAAATCATTCAAAAAAATCACAGAAGTTACTACGTTCAAACCGGGAATTGGATTGCCTGGAAGAGTGCTGAAAAGCAAGAAACCAGTGTGGATAGAAGATGTAACCAAAGATCCAAATTTTCCGAGAGCAAAATCAGCAAAGGACATCAAAGTAAAATTTGGTTGTGCTTTTCCTGTACTGGTGGGTAATAAGGTTCTGGCAGTATTGGAATTTTTTTCCGATGAACCAATGAAACCTGATAAGTTTTTGCTGAAAGCTGTTTCTACCCTTTCTAATCACATTGGACTAGTGTATGAGCGTAAGCAGAGTGAAGAAGTTGTCGAATCTCAACGGCAGCAGCTTAGCAATGCGGATAAAATTGCGTCTCTCGGCACCATGGCGGCAGGTGTGGCTCATGAAATCAACAATCCCAATAGTTTCATAATGCTTAATGCTCCTATTCTGGCAAAGATGTGGAAAGATATTGTTCTGATTCTTGAAGAATACAATAGGGAAAACAGCGGGTTTTCCCTGGGAGGGCTGCCGTTCTCTGAAGTGCGCGACAATATCCCAAAACTCCTGTCCGGTATTACTGAAGGCTCCCGCCGTATTAAAGGTATCGTTGATGGGTTAAAGGATTTTGTCAGGCATGATGTATCCAGACGCGAAAATCTAATCGATATCAATGCTGTGGTAAACAAAGCTGTTTCACTCTCACAAAGCCAGATTAAAAAATTCACACAAAATTTCAGCGTTGATCTCTATCAAAATTTGCCTGTTGTTAAAGGTAATGCTCTTGAGATAGAGCAGGTTATTGTAAATTTGATCACCAATGCCTGCCACTCGCTTGCTGATAAGAAAAAGAAAATCTATATCAGAACATATTTAGATAAAAAATCGAGTAATGTTATTGTTGAAGTTGTTGATGGGGGGAAAGGCATAAATCCGAAAAATCTTAAAAAAATCACAGATCCGTTTTTTACCACTAAACGCAAACAGGGTGGAACAGGGTTAGGTCTGTCGGTTTCTTCTAACATAGTTCGTGACCACGGGGGAACGCTCTCATTTGCCTCGGAATTGGGAAAAGGAACAACCGCAACCATTACGCTGCCTGTGGCTGAAAAGACAGAGGACAGATGACGGAAGACAGATAACAGTTTTCTTTTTCCTCAGACGATGCCATTTAGCTATATACCGCCTCAAACTACCTGAATAAATTCAGATGTTAATGAAAATCAGCAATTATTGTAAAGCTTAGTGTCCTTAGCGATTGAATAGGCAAAAAAAATGGCAGCCAACAAATACCCCCACAACCCAATACTACTCGTTGATGACGAAAAGACTTTCCTGGAAAGCTGCAATGTCGTATTGCGCTCAGCCGGTGTAAATAATGTAATTTTTTGCCCGGATAGCCGTAAGGTCGTGCACCTGCTAAATAAACGTGATTTTGAACTTGTCCTGCTCGATTTAAATATGCCTCATGTCTCAGGTAAAGAATTATTGCAGGAAGTGGTTGAGGAGTTTCCTGATACCCCTGTCATCATGCTGACCGGCGCCAATGAAATTGAAATAGCTGTCGAATGCATGAAAATTGGCGCCTTTGATTACATGGTAAAGCCGGTGGAAGAGAGCAGATTAATTTCCGGTATAAAGCGGGCCATAGAAATCCTGGATTTACAGCAGGAAAATTTAGAACTTAAAAAACATTTATTGACAAACAAACTGGAGCATTCAGAAGCCTTTTCGGGAATTGTTACGGAAAACAAAATAATGCGCTTTATCTTTAAATATATAGAAAGCATTGCCAAAACTTCCTGTCCGGTGCTAATCACAGGAGAAACAGGAGTGGGAAAAGAGCTCATAGCTAAAGCTATCCACACATTAAGCGAACGCAAAGGTAATTTCGTATCTGTTAACGTGGCGGGTCTTGATGACACTGTTTTTTCGGATACCCTTTTCGGCCACAAAAGAGGCGCTTTTACCGGAGCGGGTCAGCCTCGCGCGGGATTGATCGAGCAAGCGTCTGGAGGGACTCTCTTTTTGGATGAAATAGGAGATTTAGAATCCGTATCACAGGTCAAACTACTGCGCCTGTTACAGGAAAGAGAATACTATTCACTCGGGTCCGATATTCCTAAAATATCAGACGCCAGAATCGTGGCTTCGACAAACCGTGACATTCAGTCTTTATTGAAAAACGGAACATTTAGAAAGGATTTATATTGCCGGCTTTCTACGCGTCATATTAACATTCCACCGCTGCGCGAGCGAATAGGTGATTTGTATCTCCTGATAGAACATTTTTTACATGAGGCTTCCAAATCGTTGGAAAAAAAAAAGCCCGCGTACACGAGGGAACTGATAACACTGCTATCAACATATCATTTCCCTGGCAGCGTTCGCGAATTGCAGGGATTAATCTTTGATGCTGTTAGCAGGCACAAACAAGGAACGCTTTCCATGAGTACATTCAGAGAATATATTGGTAAAGAAAGAAAATCCGGCAGAAACGATGTTGAGAAAGACTCAGACAGGAGCGCAATATATACCCCATTTGCGATTTCTCAAAACTATATTAGTTTTTAACTTTAGGCACTTTAGAGGTGCCCTTTAGACACTTCAAACTTGGTTGCGGCTCTGTCGCATATAACACTAATGAAAAAAAGTATCCTTGTTGTAGATGATGAAAGGAACATCTTGAATTCGATTAGCGTGGTTATAAAAATGGCTGGTTATGAAGTTGAAACCGCGAAAAACGGTCAAGAGGCTTTTGATAAAGTCAATGAGGCTCTAAAGAAAGGCAACCCCTTTGATCTTATTTTAACGGATGTCCTCATGCCTTGTCTGGACGGTATTGGGTTGATGGAAAAGCTGAATCATAAAAATATAACGATACCGGTTTTTGTCATCTCAGGGCATGGAGATAAAAATACATTAATGAAACTATTACGTCGCGGTTGCGTGGATTTTATTTACAAACCATTTCAACCGGAAAACCTTGTGCGGCACATCAACAATTTTTTTGACAAACAACTTAAAGGGGAGCTGTAAATGAAAAAGAAAATACTGATAGTCGAAGATGAAGAATCCATGCTCAACTCCATGAGATTAATTCTAAAAATGGCAGACTATAAAGTCGAAATCGCGAGAGACGGACAAGAAGCTTTTAATAAGGTTATGGATTCAGAGGAGAAAGGCAGACAGTATGATTTGATAATAACCGATGTTTTAATGCCTAATTTAAATGGCCTGGAGTTTCTGGACAAGCTGAACCATGAAAAACTGATGATACCTGTCATTGCAATAACCGGCCATGCGGATAAGAAAATGATACTTAAACTGATCCTTAAAGGTTGTGACGCATACATCATCAAACCAATAGAACAGGATAAACTTATAGATCAAGTCAACTATGTTTTTGCTGAGCAGATTAATTCGAAGGGTTTTCAATGAAAAAGAATTACGCTCCACTTAACCAGGCTGATTGAAATCGAAAAAATCGTTTATTTGTCATTCCCGGCTCGATAATGACGGGCTTTGCAATCGTATGTTACTATGTTTGACCGGAAACTCGCCAATTTCTTGAATGAAATGAGCAGGCAGTATCTTCTTGGATGATCCAGCGTTACACTTCTGTTGATTATACACATGGCCTCTCCTACCAAATCCAGCTCCTATTTTGACCTCAATTACATATAAATTCTTATATAAGATGATGCAACTCTGCCTTTTTCTCTGGACACAGGCTGTCCAAAACACGAAGCACACAGAAGACCACGAAGTAATAATTCATTATTTTAGTGCCCAGTTATTAATTTTTGGTTGTGGCTTTGCCGCACTATGTTTGTTTTTATATCTTGAACAATGTTTATTTTTATCACGTTTTGAACAAAAATCTGAATCCATTCTTCTCTTCGGGGAATCTAAAGAGAGATTTTGTTTTTGATAAAAGTTCAATATAAACAAACTTTTTCAGAAGAAATACTGGGGAAAATTTTTTACAAAAATGCTACTTAGGTATTGACATTGAAAATCAAAATCCATTATATTATTCATCCCAAGACCTATCCAGGTTTAATTTTTATGGTTGGCTTTTTTTCTAATCAAATTTGGGATGAATTATGAGGACGTGCTTCAAAAATTACATTGTTAATTTATTTCAAATTCATACCGATCCTGACTCAGCTTGCT
>CBDUII010000238.1:0-4715 GCA_965367285.1 uncultured bacterium | reverse complement strand
CGTTACGCCGCAATGAAGTTGCATTGGGTTACAGTTATTTCAGTTGTTGGTGCTGCCCCTTTGCCGCTTCAGGAGATTTTATTTATAAAATAATATTTGCCGTAATAGCCATATTATTATTAAATTGTTTTAATTGGCAATATTTTGTATGATTGAGTTGTGCCAAAATCCGCTTGCGGAAAACTATTCTGGAACTCCGCTAAAAATATCACTAACTTCTTGTCTGTCAGAAGTTTCCTCGGATTAATTCTTCTTTTAACAATTCTTGCTCTTCGCGTCCAAACATTCGATAATCTGCCCCGTGATCATTTAGTTAATCATATTTCACCTGCTCAAAAGGTGTCTCTAACCGGTATAATTGTTCTGCCACCTGAAAAATTCACCAGAAAAACCCGCCTCTATTTAGAATCAGAAACATTAACGTCTAATGGCAAAACTATCCAAGTCTCGAGTAAAGTGAGAATAACAGTTTATGAAAGAGATTTGTCTTTTAAATATGGGGACAGGATAAAAATTAATGCTGTCCGTTTGCGCGTACCCCGGAACTTCAAAAATGAAGGAGCTTTTGATTATGAATCTTATATGAAAAACAGGGGCATATATGTTACAGGGTCAGTAAGTAAAGGAAAAAAAATAGAGTTGATTGATAGGAACAACGGTTTTTGGCTATTAGAAAAGATTTATTATTTTAAAGACAGTATGTTGACATCTTTAGAATCTTATTTGCCGCTGGAAAACTCCAATATAGTTAAAGCAATGGTCCTGGGAGATAGAGGGGCTTTATCAAAAAGAGACAGGGAAGCATTTATCATATCAGGGACTGCCCATTTAATGGCAGTATCAGGGCTTCATATCGGGTTTCTCGCGTTTGTTTCATACTGGATTATAAGAAAAATAACCGGTCTCTTTATGGTTCGTTTCTTTATAGAGAAAGCCTTGTCAGGCCGGATTATTCCAATTTCAGCCATTCTCAGCATTTTTCCAGTATTATTTTATATGGTGCTGGTTGGCTGGAAACCATCTTCCATGCGAGCTGGAATAATGGTTATTGTTTATCTTTTCGCGGTAGCGCTTTCAAGGCAAAAAGAAATTTACCGCAGTATTCTTATTGCCGCTTTTATCATACTTTTCTGGAAACCATTGTCCTATCAGGATATCGGCTTTCAGCTTTCTTTTATGGCCGTGTTGACCATTATTTTTTGTTATCAGGAGTTGATAGGGAAAAAAGGCGCAATGAATGATATTCCAGTTCAAGAAAATAAAATCATTCAAATACTTCGTGGGAATATTGTTGTTAGTTTGTTTGCTGTTCTCGGAACTGCTCCCCTGATATTTTATTATTTTAACCGCGTTACCCCGTATGCTTTTTTTGCTAATATTATTGCGGTTCCTCTCGCCGCGCTGATTATTCCGGGATCGATAATCTGCATGATAATATTCCAGATTTTTCAATGGGCAGGTATTTTAGGATTTAAGCTAATCTCATTTGCAACATCAGTCCTTATGTTTGCAATAAATTTTATTTCAGAACTTCCGATGGCGAGCCTCCGCTTTGCAACGCCTTCTATTTGGGCTGTCTTCAGTTTCTACCTGCTTGCTTTTCTTTTAATTAAATTAAGAAAAAATAAACAACGTAAACGGATATTAACCTTCGCAGCAGGAGTCTTGTTAATTTCTTTATTGTTAAATTATCTCCCAATTAGCAGGAATAATAATATAAAAGTTACTTTTCTTGATGTGGGACAGGGAGACGCAACGCTGATACAACTTCCAGATGGTAAAAACATGCTCATAGACGGAGGAGGGGTATTCGGGAACTTTGATATCGGCGAAAGTGTTGTTGCCCCTTATTTGTGGGATCACGGAATTGAAAAAGTGGATTTTTTAATCCCGACACATTCAGATAACGACCATATAGAAGGACTATTTTACGTATTAAAAGAAATGAGAGCCGGCGCTTTATGGACCAATTCATTAATTCCATTTAAAACAAAGCTGACTCAACTGGAAAATTTAGCCAGAAAGAAAAAAGTTCCAATTCCGGATAAAAATATTTATATAAACAACCTTAATATTAAAATAGAAAAAATCCATCCCACTAAGGAGTTTGTTTCGAATTACTTTGATAGAAATGAAAATAACTTTTCAACGGTCTTGAAGCTAAGTTATGGAGCAATATCTTTTCTCTTTGCCAGCGATATAGAGAAAGAAGCGGAAGAATACCTGGTGAGAAAATATGGAAACAAGCTCCGTTCTACAATTCTCAAAGTACCGCATCATGGGAGCAAAACCTCCAGTACGACACGCTTCATAAATGCTGTTAACCCTGAAGTCGCTGTAATATCAGCCGGGTTCCTGAACAGGTTTCACCATCCCGCAAAAAAGGTGATTGAGAGGTATAAAAAAAATAGCGTAGTAATTTATCGCACTGACCTTGACGGCGCTATAACCATCACAACGGATGGACTGAAATACAAAATCACAACATACATCCCAAGTCGGGAATGACACAAAGAGCTACATTTTATCCTGAATTATGGGTTGATATTTTGTATGAATGTTTTACCGGCTAAAGTTTTGTAGAAAAAGCAATTAAAAAAATCGAGTATATTTTTCCCTTGTACACAAAGAGTTTTTCTATATAATAATTTGCTGATGACAGATAAATCTTTCAAGATGTTTATAAATCTCATATGATTAATGGGAGAAAATGAGTTGGATTGACGCTATACCTTTTTTAATATCCGCTTTACTTCTTTTATTCTGTGTCTTGATTTATCTCTATGACCAGAGAAAATTTAAACAGCGGATGGAGGATGAAATGCAGGAATGGTTTGAAAAAGAATATAAGAAGAATACAGGAAATGTGGATAGAAGAGGAAGAGGAAGAGGAAGAGCGGGTGGGAGAAGGTCCTATGATAAGCAGTGAAATTCTTTCGGTAAATACCAGTGAAAATGCTTGGCAAGCGCATTCCCGTAGCTTGCTGCGGGGAGCTTCATCAATAAAAGCCCCGTTTTTTAGTCCTCCGCAACTTTCAATCTTGAGTTTAATAAATTCTAAGTATAAAATCACAGTGCGGAGAGGCTCCGCTACCGAATGGAGCTTCTGCTCCGGTGAGCTATCAAAAAATAAGCTTTTTAAGAATAATACTATAGGAACATACCGTACCGCTTTTTATTTCTTGCCTCATTCCAAGGATTAAAGGGAAGATGAGGGTTTTTGTCGGGATACTATTCTTTTTTATTGTGTCGCTGATAGCGGCCTATACCATTTATCTTTTCCTTATCCGTCAAAAACCAAAGGAAAAACGCAGGGTCAAGCCTAAAGCAAAGGTCAGGGCAAAAACAAGTCCAAAAGCCTCTCTCGTTAAGCCACTAACTCAAGCAGCATCCGTACGAACACAAACACCGACCCGATACAGGTATGAGCTGCCCCCGGAAATTCCCCGTGATATTAATACAATAAGGATCATCGCTAAAGAAGATCCTAACATCATTATTGACATTATCAGGATGTGGATGAGGCAAAGATGATTTTTATCCAAGAATTAAGCGAATTTTCACAAGTTTTTATTAGAGAAACCAGTGGTTTACTTTATCTTTGAAGCGAATGGCAATTATAATAAGTTGACTGATAGTTGTTCTTGCATTAGTATAACGGATAGTAATAGAAAGGAGTTTGCGTTATGCCTCTTACCCAGTCGATTTATGAACACATAACATTTAATAAAGAAGGAATTCGAGGTATCTTTTTCAACCTTTTCTTCAAGGAAGATTTTATATTTCAAGGTTTAAGCCATTTTTTACGGAATTTATCGTATGGGATAAATTTTGCTGCTTCTCGCTCGGCTTTCAGAAGATCATTGGCATCTTCAAGGTCTTCTATCGACTCCAAAAGATTCTCATAATCTTTCAAGTTGATCATTACTGCTTTTTTATGACCCTTTTCATCTACGATGTATTTTGGTTTAATAGCTTCTAAAGCCTCGATCATATTTTAATTATCTCCTGAATTATAAGAAGAATAATGGAAAAAAGCATTTAAGTCAAATGAAACCGGCTTCACGGCTCACTCCAAGCTGTACTCTTGGAACAGAAGTACATTTTAGTTCCATTACAACTTGGAATAAACTAATAATATCCAGTCTATCCTGTAATCCTGCCAAAGTTACCAAAATGCTATTTGCCAAATAAAACTGAGTCACCGGTATAGAAAAATCCAGCAACTGAAGCTGTCATAAAAGCGGCCAGGGTGGCCGCCAAGAATACATTTGATAGGGCAAGGTTTGCCAATTCTCCGCGTTTTGACGGTACTATAGTGCCGATACCACCAATCCAGATAGCTGCAGAGCCAAAATTGGCAAACCCGCATAACGCGTAAGAGGCGATGACCACAGTGCGGAAGTTTACAGCCTTCCGGTTTTCCGACAGGAGATAGGCCACTCCCATCATGCAGAATATTCCAAAAAAACTGATCAGATTATATATTTGCATTCTTGCTCTTTTAAAATGGAACGCAAATTAAAGCATATAAATAGATGGAATTCTATGTTTTGTTTTAAGTTGCCATATGTATCTTTACTGTGCAAACTTATAAGAGTATATTTTTTAGTAAAGTTTTTTGCAAACTATTTAAATGTGAATTCGAATGCCGAAACTCGAATTCAAGTCTGGTTTATTGTAGTCAAGTATTTTTTTAGTTTTTTTTTTTAAAT
>CBDUII010000237.1:0-4773 GCA_965367285.1 uncultured bacterium | reverse complement strand
ATCGGTAAGCCCGCATGATTTGAGAGTATTCAATTGCCTGCCGATAAGGGTTTGTCCACCGAGCTCAATCATAGATTTCGGACAGTCATTGGTATAGGAACGTAACCGGTTGCCTGCTCCGGCTGCCAGGATAACAACTTTAGGTAAGCTTTGATTGTTCATAGCCTCCAGAATGCTTTCCCTGTTAAAAGGCGTTTTACAACCGTTTCAATTTGACCGGTATTCTGCTGTTCCCTTTCAGGATGCCACATACATCCCATGATGGGCAAACTCTGATGAGCCGCGGCTCCAACCAAACCGTTATCATCAAATGCGCAGGGATCAAGCTTTTCAGCAAGAGAACCTGAGGAAATTCCATAGTTATGGTAGGAATTGACTCTGGCTTTGCTTCCATAAATATTTTTCCACGGATCACCTTGAAATTTCACTCCATGGTTTTTCTGAACGTGGATTCCCGAATCCACCGTAACCAGCGTTCCTCCCAAAAAACAGTTGATAATTTGCAATCCTCTGCATATACCAAAAACAGGCATTACCTGTTCCTCCGCGTGCTTTAATAACTGGAGTTCCATATCATCTCTAAGGGGTGCTGTATCCGTCATTTTCCATTCAGGATGTCCAGCGAGTTCCTGGCACAAATCATTACCACCTGTAAGGATCAGTCCGTCCAACGACAGGGTCTGCAAGTAAGACGTCAATTTGTTCACTTTATTAGGGATGAGAAGAGGCGTACAATTCCACGATTGAAGAAGGTCAAACCAATTATGGCTGATTGCGTCCCGGGGCTCATAATATTCTGTTGTTTTAACAACACGCATTGTCAGGCCTATTCGCACAACAAACCATCCTTTTTCTCACCGGATAATTGATTCATCAAATGAAGAGGGGCCTACAGTGGCTATTATTTTAACCTTTTTACTCTTCTTATTTTTCTTTTGCATATTTAAATAGCTTTGACTGCCGACTTTCGATCTTTTTCCCTTCTTCTCCTGCCGACGTACATATTCGCGATCGTCCCCTCATCCACCACAACTCCAACCTCCACGAGAAATAAAGAAAGCTCGCATTGCAGGTTGCTGCCTTTCTCAAGTTACGTCATCCTGACTAACTTTTTCAAAATTCCTAAAACTGCCGTCCATGGCAGTTTTTACGGACTTTTGGACTTGCGCCTGCGGCGCAAATAATGAAACATTGAAATTCCTATACATCAAGTTATGGTAAATGGAACATTAACGGCAAGCATTTTCTTCCATTTTGCATAGGCTTTTCGATCAAAGGTATGCTTCAAATTAAACTGAACAAATCCAAGATATTCGTCCATTGAAAGTGATTTTTTCTTAGAAGCAGGCTTTTTAATAATTGGAAGGTTTAATTCTTTCATTTAAGGGCCTCCAGTATTTTTTGATAAATTCCCCTATCGCCATAGTCAAGACATAATTCTTTGAATTTCGTATCTTTAATGTCAACTTCCGTAATAAGAAAATCAACATCCGCTGTCTGCCGTGTTACTTTATAATAGTTTACCGCAAATCCTCCTATGAGAATACACGAAATACCTTCTTCCCTGGTTAGCCCTGACATTAAATGAAAAACAGATTTTTCGTTCATTTAGCTTCAGAATTAAAAAGTTCGCTGCTTTACATGATAGTTAATTATTTTCAGTTCCTGATGCTGTCTCAGGTATTTACTCACAAAAGAGAGCTTAAAATCTTCATCGCGCTCTTTTAATTTTTCATATAACTGCCTGATTAAGTCTAAATCTTCGGGTGTATCCACAGTAAGTCGAATGTCCAAATCCTTATAATCATCAGGAGCTTTTAAATGCGACACAGGGTACTTATCCCGATGCTTGTAAAGATGAAGCGTTACATGTTCTCTTTCTTCTAGGGAATTGACATTTTGATCGAGCTCTTTCAAAAGAGATGTTGAAAGAACTTCAACAGCCGTCCCAAGGGGATACCCCTGCTCTCCTCCATTCGCTGCCAAATCCGGCAGTTCTTTAAGATATAGATCAATAGTTTGATCCATTCCTTCGACATCAGTCAATATATTATCGCCTGTAACTCGAACAACTATATCCAGGCCGAACAATTGAGCCGCTTTCCAGTATCGGTTCAATAAATCATTTTCACTGCCGGAAAACCCCTTTACTCCAAGTCTTTCTGCCAATTCCAATAGGACTGTATCCTCTTTTTTTTTTGTAGTGGCCAATATTACTCGGGAAAGATATTTAGAAGTTTTAAGGTTTTCAATAATATGCTGTACAAGGGGTTTACCACCAACATCTGCTAGCGACTTACCTGGAAGACGCTCTGAATCCATTCTCGCTTGCACTATAGCGCCGATTTTTCTCTGGTAGTTTTTATTAAAAACATCCCTGTTGCGGTATAAAAACATTTCCAGTGTATCTGACCCTTTGAATGTTATTCTACGGCAAACTATAAATCCGGCTTTCTCAAATGTGCGAATCGACGAGTTATTATTAGCCTTGATATGAGCGATGATGATACCAACTTTTCTTTGTTTAAATAAGAATTCTGATCCTAATCGAATAGATCGTGTACCAATCCCCTTATTTCTCATTTCCAGGGCTATGGTGATGTGAATTTCAGCAGATCGACCTTGAATATCATATCTTAGTACGCCTGCATCCCGGTTATTCAAGAGAATCTTCAGGAATACGCAGTCCTTATCAACCAACCTTTTCTTAAACCATTCATGGTGCATGGGATATGGAATAGGGTCGGAAGAAAATGATTGATCACGAACAACCTTTTCATTACGCCACTGCCATATTTCCCTACAGTCCTCTTTTTTAACTCGACGAAAAGATATGTTTTTTTGATCAAGACAATTCCCCATATATATCTTGTAACTGCTCGAGTGAATAGACTGAAGGCTGAAGTAAATTACCTATTTCGCAGTACTCTAATCAAGCCATTCAATACCTTTTCAGTTTAGATGATCTTTGGCATAATCAGGGACAAATCCTGATTATCCAAGAACCCCAAGCGCATAGACAAACTTAGCGGATAATGCAGTTCCCTTAATGATCCGAAAGCAATATTAAGAAATCTGAGGTAATCTGCCTGACTTTCACGAGCACATTCCTCCACGATGCTGGAAGGAACCTAAATAGCTGCCTGTCGTATTTGAGAAGTTAAACCGTATAGCTCTTCTCTCGGAAACCTTACGGTGATTCGATAAACTAATAAAGCTACCTCGTCAGCCAACTCCGATAGAGTTGCCATTCCGGTAGACATAATTACAGGTTTTCCGGTGGAGGCCACTTTCCGTAACAACGGCAAATGAACATTTTCAAAAGGTGCGATTTTGTATGCCGGAACGTCTAATGATTCTAAAAAATCTACCGAGGTTTCATCAAATGGTGTACTAAAGACAGTTAACCCAAGGTTTCTGCATTTTTTAATTATTTCCTCATGCCACTCCCATGGGGTATATGCCTGTTTGTACAAACTATGCAATGATTGCCCTTTCCACAGGCTATTCGGGTCATTAATAAAAAACTCTCCTTCTTTAACATCGAGGGTAATAGTATCGGCCGTATAAGTTTGCAATTTCAAAGCATGAGCGCCTGATTGAGCAACTGCTTCAACTATTTCCAGAGCCCTGTCAAGAGATTGATTATGATTCCCGGACATTTCAGCTACTATAAACGGTGCATGGTCATTACCAATAATATAATTATCGATTTTGATGTCGGGATTTTTTCGTGGAACTTTATTTTTCATTTAAGCTTTTTTTATATTCAATTACTCTACGGATTCCTTCATCCAGGTTGATTTCAGGACTATATTGCAAACTTCTTTTTGCTTTTTCAATCGATGGAATCCTGTTAAAAACCTCTCTTTCTTTAGTGCGATCCGACTCTTCCATAGGAATAAACGTGGGGACTATGTTCTTTGCACCACTTAAGCTCACTACTTTTTCAGCTAATTCTTTCATGCTAATCGGTTGATGGTCATTACCTATATTAAATATTTCACCGGTCGAATTTTCACTGAACAAGGCGGCAATAATTCCTTTTGCCGCGTCGGAGACATAGCAAAAAGACCGTACTTGTTTCCCATCACCATAAATGACAGGGGGCTTATTTTCACAAATCGAATTCACAAATTTGGGAATGACAAAAGCATCCTTTTGTTCCTCTCCATATACATTAAAAAACCTAACAATCGAGTAATTCAAAGAATAAGCTTCAAAATATGCTCTCAGGTATTCTTCTCCAACAAGTTTGGTAACAGCATAATTCGAGAGAGGATTCACAGGTGATTCTTCTGAAATTGGCATTTTATTTTGGTTACCATAGACTTCTGAAGAAGATGAAAAAACTATCTTTTTTATATTCTCTTTTACGCAGGCTTCGAGGACATTAACTGTTCCCTGGATATTAATATAAAGGCATTCAAGCCTTCTTGCTTCAGTTCTTCTGACCCCTATAGCGGCTGCAAGATGAATTACATAATCACATCCACGTATAACAGTAGAAACCAAGTATGGATCTAAAATGCTACCACCGTAGAAATGGCTGTTATCCTTCTTGTTTACAGCCAAATCCAGCAATTTTACTTTGTGTCCCTGAGAGATAAGCTCTTTTGCAACAGCAGATCCGATAAAACCTGCCCCTCCAGTTATAAGACTGCAAGCCATTACTTGTTTTCTCCTATTTTCAAGTTAGGCCATCCTGGCTAACTTTTTCAAAGCGGTGCATAAGTCGCAGTACAAAGAAATACCTTACTGCGACTAAATTCC
>CBDUII010000236.1:0-4783 GCA_965367285.1 uncultured bacterium | reverse complement strand
ATAAAACGGGAGAAATAATTGTCGCCAAACGGGAAAAATAGTTGACGCCAGAGAACAACGCCTAAATTGTAAGATTAAAACCGTGAAAAGAGTAGAAAAATTAACGAGTTTTCACGGTTTTACTCAATAATAGAAAAGTTTGTATACATTGATTGACCGAATGGATACAAACTGCTATACTTTGTATCCATCAGAAGAAAGATAGATACAAACTATGAAAACAGTAGAAATAGGTGAAAATGTTCAACAAAAAGAAGAATTTAAGGCTTTTGTTCCGTACCCTTTCCCTCCAAAGAATGGTTTTGACTTTGATCCAACAATATTAAAGAAAAACGATCAGGCCACAAGATTGCTTGGAAAACTTGATGGTATTACAAAACTTTTGCCAGATGCTGATTTTTTCCTTTTGATGTATCTACGGAAAGACGCTGCCTCCTCAAGTCAAATTGAAGGCACAAGAGCGACAATGATTGATGCCATTGAAGCGGAGGCAAAAGTGACTGCCAATATTCCCGAAGATGTTGATGATATTTTACATTATATTAAAGCTCTTAATTATGGAATAAAGCGAGTTAGTGTTGATGATTTTCCGGTAACTCTTCGTTTTATAAGAGAATTGCATGGCAAGCTGATGGACCAAGCGAGAGTTACTCATTTTTCCGACCCGGGAGAATTTCGCAAGAGTCAAAATTGGATCGGTGGTACTCGTCCCGATAACGCGCGATTTGTTCCGCCACCGGAGAATGAAATGCGAAATTCTTTGGCTGATTTGGAGAAATTTTTACATGCAGATGATTCTACTTTGACTCTTATTAAAGCCGGAATCATTCATGCTCAATTTGAAACAATTCACCCCTTTCTTGATGGTAATGGCAGAACAGGAAGAATGTTGATCACTTTTTATTTATGGAAAGAAGGTTTTTTGGAAAAGCCGGTTTTGTTTTTATCATCTTTTTTTAAAAAACATCAAGAACTGTATTATGAAAAACTTTTTGGGTATCGCAACGGGAAGGTCGCTGATTGGGTTGATTTTTTTCTCGATGGTGTTATAGAAATAGCCAATGAGGCCATAGATATAGTTGGAAAAATTACGCAATTGCGTGAAGAAGATAGGCAAAAAATACAAACTCTTGGAACTCGCGCATCGGAAAGCGCGACAACAATCTTGCCCAAGCTTTACGGCCAACCTATTATAAATGTGTTTATCATCCGAAAATGGACAGGATTTACAAGAGCAGGCGCACAACGCGTTATTGATCGGTTTATCGATATGAAAATTCTTGTTCCAAAAGATAAAGATAAGAAATATGGACAATCTTATGTGTATAAAAAATATTTAGACCTTTTTTATGATAATAATTAATTTATGAACGAAGCGGAAACAAGAGCGGAATATATTGACCCGAAGCTGAAAAAGAGCGGTTGGGGTATTGTCGAAAGCGCAAAAGTCCTGCGGGAATATAATATCACGGCAGGAAAAATCCAAACCGGGGGCGGGCGCGCGAAACCCTTGATCGCTGATTATGTGCTGGTCTATAAGGGGCGTAAATTAGCTGTTATTGAAGCGAAAAGCAATGAGCTTGAAGTCGGCGAAGGGGTGGCGCAGGCCAAGAACTACGCAGAAAAAATGCACATTGAAACCACCTATGCCAGTAACGGCAAAGAGATTTATCAAATCTGTATGAAGACCGGCAAGGAAGGATTGATTGCCGCTTTCCCAGCGCCGGATGAACTCTGGGGCAAGACCTTTGCGACTCAAAATCAGTGGCGGGATACGTTTACTCAGTTGCCGTTTGAGGACGTGGGCGGGACAAAGGAAGCCCGTTATTATCAGGAAATCGCGGTCAATAAAACCATGAATGCTATTGCTGATAATAAAAAGCGTATTCTTCTAACGATGGCGACCGGTACGGGCAAGACCTTTGTTGCTTTTCAGATCGCGTGGAAACTGTTTCAGACCCGCTGGAATTTAAAACGGGATGGTTCTCGCAGGCCGCGGATTTTGTTTCTGGTGGATAGGAATATTCTTGCAGATCAGGCTTTCAATGCGTTTTCCGCTTTTCCAGAAGATGCTTTGGTGCGAATAAACCCCGCAGATATCAGAAAGAAGGGGAAAGTGCCGACCAATGGCAGTATTTTCTTTACTATTTTTCAGACATTTATGAGTGGCAAGGATAAGGACGATAACCCCGCACCTTATTTTGGTGAATATCCAACCGATTATTTTGATTTTATTGTTATTGATGAGTGTCATCGCGGTGGGGCAAACGATGAAGGCAACTGGCGGGGCATATTAGAATATTTCTCGCCGGCTGTTCAGCTTGGACTTACTGCAACACCTAAACGCGATAATAATGTTGATACCTATCGCTATTTTGGAGAACCGGTTTATGTCTATTCGCTGAAAGAAGGCATCAACGATGGATTCCTGACGCCGTTTAAGGTTAAGAGGATTAAGACGACAATTGATGATTATGTCTATACGTCAGATGATCAGATTGTGGAAGGGGAAATAGAAGAAGGAAAGATTTATACAGAACCGGATTTTAACCGAATCATTGAAATTAAAGAACGTGAAGCCAAGCGGGTCAGGGTTTTTTTAGATGAAATTAATCAGAGCGAAAAGTCTATTGTTTTCTGCTCTACTCAGGATCACGCATTGGCAGTTAGGGATTTGGTTAATCAGTATAAGAAAAGCCGTGAACCAAATTATTGTCATCGTGTAACCGCTAATGACGGTGCTTTAGGGGATCAGCATTTGCGTGAATTTCAGGACAATGAAAAAAGCGTCCCGACAATTCTTACTACTTCGCAAAAACTTTCTACCGGTGTGGATGCCCGCAATATTCGTAATATTATCTTGATGCGTCCGGTTAATTCGATGATCGAGTTTAAGCAAATAATAGGTAGGGGGACACGGTTATTTGATGGTAAGGAATATTTTACAATTTATGGCTTTGTTGACGCGTATCATCATTTCGCTGATCCAGAATGGGACGGAGAAACGCTAGAGCCGCCTGAAACTACTGCCGACCCAAAAACTACCAACTGAACCGCGCGTAAAAGAAGAAAAAAAAGAAGATGATGAATATGGACCTAAAGATAAAAGGAAGAAGGTAAAAGTAAAGTTACGTGATGGGAAAGAGCGTGAGATACAGCATATGATAGCGACTTCTTTCTGGAGCGCCGACGGGAAACCAATTTCGGCGGAAGAATTTCTGCAAAATCTTTATGGGAAATTACCCGAGTATTTCAAAAATGAAAATGAACTAAGAAATATATGGTCAGACCCGGCAACACGAAAATCTTTTCTTGAAAAACTGGAAGAAGGCGGCTACGGGAAAGATGAATTATCGGCTTTACAGAAATTGATCAATGCTGAAAAAAGCGACCTCTTTGATGTGCTCGAATATGTTTCTTTCGCGATTAAGCCAATTACAAGAGAAGAAAGGGTGGTAAATTCTAAATCACAAATATTTACGGGTTTGGATGAAAAACAGAAGGAATTCATAGACTTTGTGTTATCGAAATATATAGAAACAGGAGTCGAAGAACTTGACCAGGAAAAATTACCGGACCTTTTGGAATTAAAGTATCAATCAATTACAGATGCCGCTGAAAAACTTGGCGGTGTGGATGAAATTAAAAATACATTTATTTCTTTTCAAAAATATTTATATGCTGAGAATGCGGCTTAATTAAGGATATTAGCTGAGGAATTAAGTCCTTCCTTGACTACAAAACGGAAAACATTACAAAAGAGATCAGGGTCAGCAATCAGGAGGCAGAAGGCAGATGACGGACGACGAAGGAAAAACAAAATGGTCAATTAGCAGCTATCAATTTAAAAGCAATCAGCGGTTAGCAGTCAGCGATAAAAGAATATTTTACTCAGCGAACTCTGCTTACCTGCCTTCGGCGCAGGCAGTTGGAATAAGCTTGAGAGCACACATGGCTGACAGCGAAGTGAAAGATAATTTGTAAAAGGTTACAGGAATATTGTTATCATATAAAAAGAAGGGAGTTAGAAAATGGGAAAAAGAGATCTGAAAATAGTGGAGAGATTTAAGGAGCTTGTAGCAAAGAAAACAAAAGTACATGAACTTAAAGTTTTTGGCTCCCGTGCGAGAGGAGATGCCGATGTGGAATCAGACCTCGATCTGCTTATTGTTGTGGATCATCTTGACCATTCTATAGAAAGATATATTAGCGACTGTGCATGGGAAGCCGGTTTTCCTGAGGATGTAGTTGTTATACCTGTTGCCATAAGTATAGATGCTTTAAAGAATGGCCCCATCAGTGAATCGGTCTTTATCAAAAGTGTCTATCGTAAAGGGATTGCGGTATGAATGATAATCTCATTGCCCTGGTACGGATTGTTCAAAAACTCATGTCTCCCCAGTTGGCAATGCCGTGAGCGCATGTGAACCTGTCTGCCTACTTGGGCGATTATAAAAAGGTAGTCTTAAAACAAACTAAAAAAAGCGGCCCCTACAATATCACTATAATAAATATCCAATAATTTCTTTTCCTTTTCCGCAAAACCACGTATCGGGATATTATTCTATTAAGACACAGACTTCATCTCTACAAGATCAATATAAGCAATGGCGCCGTTTACGGTTTTGTCGGGATAAATTTCCCTGAGAATTTTCATATATTTCCGCAATTGTCTTTTGTAATTATTCTCTTCTGTTTCTTTTTTGCCGGTTTTGAAATCCATCACTGTTACAGATTCTTTGTCAATAATTACCCTGTCCATTCTCAAAAGATGTCCTTTCTC
>CBDUII010000235.1:0-4799 GCA_965367285.1 uncultured bacterium | reverse complement strand
CAGGAGGGTACCATGGACACGCCTCAGTTCATCTAAGAATGACGTCAGTTTGTTCTGGGAGGCGCCTTTTACTTTAATTGTTTTGTCGAGTTTCTTTACAAGGAAATTTATTTTTTCCAGGATGTTATTGCACTCTCCCTTTGTGAACAAAAATTCTCTTTTTATTGTATTCAGTTCTTTTTCAGAATACCCGTAATTATGTTTATACCTGTCGACTTCCCCTTGAAAGATATTCTGCTCTTTTACAACAAACAACAACTCGTCCTGAATTCTTTTTTCGTTAAAGTAGCAATTTTTTTCTATGTTCTTCAATTTATTAAGATCGTTTTCCAGTTTATTCGTTTCTTCAAGCACCTCGTCCATTTCAGCATCCATGGAAATATACTTTTTATCGAGTTGTTCAATTTCTTTTCTAACCTCCCCTGTTTGTGACCGTATATTTTTCGTCTCTCTGTGTAATCTCTCTATTTCATTTTTTTCGTATTCAAAAGGTAGATCAGAATCTTTGCGTAAAATAGCCTCTTTGATGGCTCTGGCAAAATCCATCCTTATGCCAGAAGCCTTTACCAGGTCACCGAGAGTAAGGTCCTTAAGCAGTTCCGGCTCCATCATGCCTTTAGAGTACAGCTTTTGAATCTCCCATGTTTCTATCCCTTTTGCCTGTAAAAGTCTTTTAAGCAAAGCTCTCCGCCCTTTCTCGACTCCTTCACTGAAACTCTGTTTTATTTTTCCCATTGGCGTGACCTCAGGGGCCGGGGCGGTTTTTTTTGCGTTTGTTTCGTCATTTGCTTCTTTTTTAGTTTCCTTTTTTGCCATATCTATAACAGAAATCAGATGTTCTCTGTCATCCTTAATTAAAAAAATTCAAAATCCCTATATAAATTACAGAAACAATAGTAAATATCCCCATCAGGGGCAGACCGATTTTTGAATATTCCATAAAAGTAATTGTTTTTTCTTTTTCAGTGAGAGAATCGTCTTTTCCCATAAATTTTTCAAAAATGGTAATCGATACCGGACCTGCTGTAGCGCCTGCCAGGGTAGCGCTTGAACCAATACAAACCCCTATGGAGAGCGCCCACCAGATAATATTTGAAGTTACGGCAAAAGGCATGGAAGCAACAATCGGAATAAACAAAGCCGTCGACGGTCCAGCGTTTAAAAATGAGGTGCATACGGCAGTTAGAACAATAATATACACCAGCTTTAAAAATGAGTTTTCTCCTGCCGCCATGGACAGCCAGTAAGCGATATTCTCAAGTATACCCGCGGCATGAAGTCCTCCAACAAGCACAAATAAAGAGCAGAAAAAAACAATATCCTTGAAACAAACATCCTTGATTATATTTGACGGGTTGGACTCAAACAGCAGTAAAGCAAATCCGCCGACAACCGCCATAATAGAAGGATGAATATGCAGAATATCAGACACCATAAAACCAACTATGAGTAATGCTAAAACAACCAGGCCCCTGGATACCGCGGCATAATCCGTTATGGATGTATCGAGTTTGAGTTTCGCCTTCTCAATTATATTTTTAATATCCGAACCTGCTGTTTCTTTTGTTTGCATACCATCCCTGAAATAAAAAAGCATGACAGTTAGCAGAATGGCAGTTATAGGAGTCATGTTGAAAATAAAATCATGAAACATTACCCCTTTTTCAGAAGATATCAGCATATTGGGAAAATCACCTATCATAGTTGACGCGCCACCAAGATTTGACGCCACAATCTCACAGAAAAGGAATTTCTTGGGATCGATCGGCATATTTTTAATCAATGCAAGAGAGACAGGGAGAAGGACCATTATGGTGGTGAGGTTGTTTACAAATGCTGAAAACAGATAAGTGGTGAGGCAAAATACAATAAAGATTCGTTGCACGTCATTATTGGAAAAAACCAGTATACGGTTGGATATATACTCAAAAAAACCTCCTCTCTCGAGCACAATCGTTATCAAGTTCAATCCTAAAATCAGGGCCAGCACATTAATTTTTATCGATCCAAAAACAGCCTCTTGAGAATAGTAATCCATATATCCGCCTACAATTACCATAAGCGCCGCGCCGAGAGTTATTATAACGACCCTGTCCGACACATTAAAAAACAGCAGAGAGAATACAGCGACAAATATAAGAGTAGCTGAAATGTAACTTTTGTAGGAACCTTCCGGAAGTGTTTGCTTGAGGGGATGCGCTTCCGAACCTGGGCTGGTGGTAAGCGTGATTTCCTGTCCGCCCCGCAAAACAGTAAGCCTGGCAGTATCGTTAAAATCAAGAGTGAAGAAGAGCGATTTGAACATTGATACACTTGTGATTACCGAGCCGTTTATCGCGACAATAATATCCTCCCGCTTCAAGCCTGCCCTGTCAGCCATGGTATTCGGGTACACACGGTTTATAATTACTCCTTCGGCCGGAACGTCAAACTGTCGCGCGAATACAGCATCCACTCCCATTAAGTCCGCGCCGAAATCAGCGGCATAACCGGCAGCAGTATCAACCGGAGCCTGTCTGCTTAACATATTCTTGTTGATCATGGATACGATCGCTATTACTGTTAAGGCGGACAGGACAAGGAGCATGAGCCTGTTTCGATTTTTCGTATATTGAGGTTTTATTATTGCTTTCATATTATTTTTTGACGCTGATCTAATATGATTTTTATGATTTTCGCTGATAAACCTATCATAAAGAATCAGCGTCCCTCAGCGTCTGATTTATTAATTAATGACTTCCAACTACTGCCATTTCACCTTCCTCTTTTCGAAATGGCATAACATTCACCATAATCTCCTCGATGTTTTTTATTTTACCCTTGATTGCTTCATTAAGGTTATTTTTTATCGCGTCAACCTTGCTTAGATTGAGTGAAGCAGGGAGTTCTATTTCAATATTGAGCCATATTCTCTGCCCTATTTTTCGAGATTTTACATAGTTCACATTTTTAATACCATGCATGGAACTTAAGATGAATTTCACATTTTTTATGTCTTCTTGAGGTATAGAGGCATCCAGCAAGCCATAAATAGAATTCTTGAATATTTGCGAACCGATAACCAGAATATGCGCTGTTTCAATAATCGCGACAAAAGGACCCACATGATCATATCCGAAGTAGGCAAATAGCATACTGATCATAACAAGCACAGAAGATACAGCATCAGCTTTGCTGTGAATAGCCAGAGAACTGATTGAAGGGCTGTCAAACTGGATGGCTATGCAATCTGTAAATTTGAAAAACAAATAATTAGCTAAAATAGAGATTACGGCAACCAGCAGTACATAGCCGCTGAAGGTTCCCATTACCCCGTTGCGCAGTTCAAAGAGGGCAAATAGAAAAATAGCAATGGCGCTGAATACAGTAAGAATTGAGAATACAATGGTTATTATAAACTCTACCTTGCCGTGGCCGTAGTCATGACCACTGTCAGGCGGTTTGGCGGAGATTTTGAGCCCTACAATAATCAGGACGGAATAGCCTATATCGAGGAGAGAATAGAGCGCGTCAGCAAGAAGGGCGGTGCTGAAAAAAGCGATACCGACAACTATCTTGAACAGCGCGAGAATTGTGTTTCCGATTAAGCCGACAATTCCTATGGTCTTCAAACAATTCGAACATTTATATTTATCACCACAACTATTTATTTGTATTGTTTCCGCAGTCATTGTTTGTTTTTAAGACTTTATACAAAGTTTAATAATTAGCCACTAAGCACTGAGGAAAACCTTTTTTTAGACAGGATATACAGGATGAACTGGATTTTTTTTCCCCGCAAAGTGGGAAAAAGAAAAAATATCAGGTAAATCCTGTTAATCCTGTCAAAGAGTTTAAGTCTTTTCTCTGTTCTTCGTGGCTTTCCGTTTTCACCTATTTTGCATTTACAAAATCGAGCTGTTTCATATCCGGGACGATTAAGGCGTTTCCAGAAGCCTTAAACCACGGCTGCGGTTCATACCTTAAAGTACGGGCAACCCATGCCGCCGGCAGTTTGGCTATGTATGTATTATAGATCCGGACTTTTTCATTCAATACAGCCCGAGTTGCCGCGACCCTGTTTTCCGTTTCTATCAGCTCCTGCATCAGATCAGAAAAAGGCTTGCTCGCTTTTAGATCAGGATAGTTTTCAAAAATACCGAGAAGCGCGGGTAGTTGCGTCCTTAGTTTTCCTGCTACCACACCGGTATCGTCCGGATTTTCTTTTAGGACGCTGTTGAGATTGGTCAGTTCTTTTCTTATTTCCACTACATGAAAAAACAATTCTTTTTCATAGAGTGAATAGTTCAAAGTCGGAGGAACCAGGTTGTTAATCAGATCATTTCTGCGTTGCGCCTCCTTTTCTATGTCGGCATAAGCCGAATAAATATCATTTGTAAAGGCTGTAAAATGGTTATAGGCGTACACGGAATAGCCAAAAACAGCGAGACCGGCAAGGCTCATCACACCCACAAGAACTTTCAGTTTCCCGATTTCGCTCAAATACAATTTAAGAGAATTCCAACGGTTCGTAACAAAGCCTTGTTTCTTCTTCTTTGGTCTGTGCGTGAATTCATCGGGATATAAGACATTTAATGTTTTGCGCATTTTCGATTTCATACCAATTCATCTCCTTGGACGCATAGCGTCCACCCTGCATTCCCACGCAGAGCGTGGGACCGAGTAATTGTTTCTGTCCTCTGTTTTCTGTTATCTGCTTACACAGCCTGTTTTTTGCTGCCTTCATATTCCAGAGCTTTTTTACATTATTACACGGTCTTATCCCTGTTTCCCATGGTTTCATTGTTAAAGCTCAGGTT